>CAUJIW010000095.1 GCA_963205175.1 Pseudomonadota bacterium | reverse complement strand
ACCCCATTGCAAACAAGGCGCCGAAAGGCATAACCAAAACCGCCGAGGCTCTAGTCAGGGCTGGATGAAAGATCCATGGCAGGTCATTGCGCCTCTGTCAGGCGAGACCGCATAACCATCGTCTTGCCAAAACGGGCCATTTCCACTGGTCCGGACGCTAAATAATCGTCCGGCTTTGGCCCTGTGACCCCACTTTTCCTACG
Source organism: Pseudomonadota bacterium (assembly GCA_963205175.1). Lineage (GTDB taxonomy): Bacteria > Pseudomonadota > Alphaproteobacteria > Sphingomonadales > Sphingomonadaceae > CAUJIW01. The sequence continues at coordinate 15,066 of CAUJIW010000095.1, read as the reverse complement.
CTTGCCCATCGTGCCTAACAGACCGTTCCCCTACCCCAAACCCTATCAACTACTGTGCCCCATTTGTTCTTGAATTGGAGATTTCCGGGGACAGTAGATTTCCGGACAGGGAAATTTCCAGAGACAGTATACTCAGTTGCAGAATTTCCGGGGACAGTATACTCATTTGCACACAGTCGCCCGTTTGCACGCAGAACAACGTAATGAGCAGCGCCGAGCCGTACACATCCTGCTCGTCACCCTCAAGACATATGCAATCACACGGCGAACACCAAGTCAATTAGACACACCATCGCGGTCGCACCCTTTATTTCTTTCCCGTCATGGCGGGGCGTGTCCCACCCTTCCACGCGAACATCGCCCTTGCCGGACAGGGCGGCGCGGGTGGAAGCGCTGCTCGTGGATGCCCGGGTCAAGCCCGGGCATGACGACTAAGAGGCGTAGGCAGGGTCGGCCTGTCTCATGCGGCCGTCCGCCCTTCGACAGGCTCAGGACGAACGGAATTTGACGTCGCGACCTGGCCCGTTGGCGGAAGGCACCGCCCTTACCGTTCGCCCTGAGCCTGTCGAAGGGCGTGGTTGCGCCATCCGGCAAAAATTTCCGGGGACAGTATACTGATTAATGTCTTATCGGGGCCTCGACGGGCAATCCTCGCCCGACCTCGATCAGTCGCGGGAAACGACCGTGACTTTCCGCCTGGCGTGCGCGTCCAGAAGCGTTGCCGTGGCCGCCTGGTGCAGAGCAGGCGGAATGAAGCCGTAGGCATAGTCGCCGCCGTGCCCCGGCACGGGGCGCACATCGAAGCCGGGCCAATCGAATTGGTTGACCTCATCCAGCACAATCCATGATCGCGCATCGTCCAGCCCCAAATGCCGCTTCACCTTCGGCGGCATTTCGAGCGCGATTGTGTCGGCATGGGGCGGGGTGTGCGTGACGGCGGCGACCGTCACGCGCACGGTCTTGCCCTTCGGTTTTGCCACGGCAAGCACAATGAGGCAGGGGCGATCCTTGCGCCCTTCGTCCTGCCCCCGGTTATGCTCATGCCGCCAGAGATAACCATAGGAGATCACAAGGCCCGGCTCGGGCGGTGGGAGCGACACACGATCAATCCATCAGGGCGTCGAGGGCTGCGTGGCGCTTGTCCATCTTGGTTTCCGAAAGGGCGCGCAGCGTGTCGTCGTCCAGCTCCTCGGCGGCGAGCGCGACGGGCATCATCGCCTTGAGGCGCTGATATTCCTCATAATCGCGGGCGGAAACGAAATAGCCCGTGATCCGGTCGTGCACCCGAACGGCGACGGCCTCGCGCTGGACAATCTCACGATAGCGCCCAAAATTCCGGGCAAACTCGGTGGCGGCGACTTCTGCCATGGCGGCCTCCCTTCAGGCATTCTTGCATATTACACAAAACGCGCGTTTTACACAATATGAATCAAATTTCAGGGAATTACTCCAGCGGACAGCATAGCCATTCCCTCACCCCAACGCGCAGCCTCGGGGTACTGCCTGGGCAATCATCGTCAATTACCTATTGACGCGCGGCATTTTCCGTGAGACAGTGCGACCATCCTCGGCGGTCGCGACGCGGGGGTGAACCGGCGGGTGGGCGGTCCCTCAAAGGCCTCCTGATCCGCACCGACCTGGCGCGGGTGTCCCGGGTGAAAGCCGAGGCCTCGCAGAAGATCGGCTGAGGCGCCAAGCGCGGTCCGTTCCGTCGCCCCTTGCTGGACTCGGGACCCCGTCTGCCGGCGCCAACCAACCTCGATGTACCGACAGCCTTCCGTCGCCAACGCCGCGGAACCTGTCATCGAGTCCCGGGCACGGAGGGTGGCAACCCCGCGCCGGTCGGTCGTTCCTGTGTGTTGCTGGCGCGTGCGTGTGTTGTCGGGTCTGCTGGACCCGTGTCGCGTACCCGTCACCCCGCCCGGCAACGCCGGCGCGGGCGCTGCCTGCCGGGCGGCGGAGAGCGCCGAGGGCTCAGGGGCGCAGCAGGGCGCGGGCGGCCTCGGCGCCGTTGAGCAGCCGGTTGACGCGGCGGGCGATCCGCCACTGGCCGTCGGCGCGCACCAGCGTCGAGCGATTGGCGGCGACCCGGTGCGCCTCGAACCCGTCGCCGGTGTGACGGAACACGCAGGAATAGCCAACCGCCGTCGCCGTGTCGCCGGACAGGGTGATGGCGAGCGGGCTCAGCACATGCGCAGCGCCGCCGGCGATGAGCTGCTGGTGATGCGCGCCTTCGAGGATGGCCGCGATGCCGGCCGGCCCCTCGACGATACCGAAGCCATCGATGTCATAGCTGCCATCGGCCGCCCAGGCGGCGGCGGCCGCCGCGCAATCGCCGCTGTCGGCGGCCGGCCCGTAGGCGGCGATCAGGTCGCGGATCGCCTCCCGGTCCTCCAGGTCGCGCACCCGCGCCTCCAGCCGCGCCAGGCGGGCCTCGGACGGGCCGGCGACACCGGCGTCGATGTCGGGTGGCGGATCGGTCGGCATGGAAAGCTCCTCGGTTGTGCCGTCGCCGGCGGGCTGTCCGGCATGGATAGCAATCATTCGATCCCTTGTAGCCGGATAATTCGCCATTCAGCCCCGGTTCAGGGCCAAAGTTGTTACCTTGTGTCACCATCAGGTAACGGAGGTTTCATCATGCGCCCCCTGACCAGGACCATCTCTGCCCTGCTCGTCGCGAGCATTGCCAACACGGCGGCGGCGCCGGCCTTCGCCGATCCGGGCCATGGCCGTGGCTGGGATCGCTCGGACCGCGATCGCCATGACCGCGATCGCCATGATCGGGACCGCCATGACCGGGACCGCCATGACCGCTACGAGCGCGGCCGCACCGTCTATGTCTATCGCGACAATGACCGCTACCGCCGCAACTACTATTACGGCGATCCCTACCGCCACCACCGGCACAAGAAGGACAATGACGGCGAGGTGGCGCTGGGCATCGGCCTGGGCGTGCTCGGGCTGGCGGCGATCCTCGCCACCACCAAGAGCAAGGACCGCGACCGCGAGGTTCGCTACGTTCCCTATGACAATCCCGACGACTGAACCGGCATGATCCGGACCCCAGTGGCCGGCCTCCACGGCCGGTGACCGGGCGGCTTGCCCTCGCCCCGCCTCCCTTCCTATAAGGACGCCACGGCCGGTGCCCGGCCCACGTGGCGAAATGGTAGACGCAAGGGACTTAAAATCCCTCGATCCTCGCGGGTCGTGTCGGTTCGAGTCCGACCGTGGGCACCATCGCCTGCCGTCCGGTATCCGGTGCTGTCCGGAAATCGGATCGTGCCCCGCGACGTGGTTCAACGGGGAGCATTGGTCGCCGTGCCAGCCGGCATTGCCGGGCTGATCAGCGCGCGACGACGGACATTTGGTGTGGGTTCCAGCGCGCCGACCATGTGATCCGCCCTCTTGATGCCCGAGGGCGCCGACGAGGGTCGTGGGGGGCGGGGTCGGAGCCGACGGCGAGGTAACTGGCGCCGGAATCAGCCCCGTTCAGAAGCGAAGACGCTGTTGAACGCCGGCGCGCGGCCAGCACATCACGCCCAACCAGGCGTCAGGGCAGACAGGCAGCGAGTCTGCCGCCATGAGCCGCAAACCTCCGGCCGCTCAAGCCATGGGATAGGGCGTGGTGGTACTGACGGTCTCGTCGACGGCGACGGCACGACCGATGGCGGGGAACGCGCGCTGTGGACAAGTTGCACGCTCACAAACCTTACAGCCGGCGCCAATCGGCGTCGCCGCGGCCGGAACGGCGATGTCCAGTCCGCGCGCGTAGACCAGCCGGTGGGCGTGCCTGATATCGCAACCCAGCCCGATCGCGAAGGTCTTTCCAGGCATGCCGTAACCTGCGCTACCGTGCCCGACAGTGCGCGCGATCCACAGATAGGTCCGGCCATCGGGCATCTGTGCAATCTGCGTCAGGACGCGGCCAGGCTGGGCGAACGCCTCATAAACATTCCACAGCGGACAACTACCGCCAACGCGGGAGAAGTGGAAATCAGTGGCCGACTGCCGCTTGGAAATGTTGCCCGCCCTGTCGACGCGAACGAAGAAAAACGGCACGCCACGCGCATCCGCCCGCTGCAGCGTCGACAGCCGGTGGCAAACGGTCTCGAAGCCGACCCCGAACCGACGGCCGAGCTTCTCGATGTCATAGGCATTCGCCTCGGCCGCCGTAAGAAAATCCCGATAGGGCAACAGCAGCGCTCCGGCGAAATAATTGGCGAGCCCCACGCGTGCCAGCCGCCGCGCATCATCGCCCACCAGAATGCGGCTGTCCGTCAGCTGATCAATGACGTCGCCGAGCTCCAGAAAGGCCAGTTGCGTCGCCATCTGAAAGGCCTGCTGGCCCTGCCTGAGATGGGCCGAGATGTACAACGTCCGCGTCGCCGGATCGTAGCGCCGCTGAGCACCGTCGCTTTCCATCCAGACTACATGGACGCCATGCCTGTCATGGAGCCAGGTCACGAGCCCGCGATGCACCAGGCGCGGGCCAAGCCCTGCCTCGCGATAAAGCCGTTCCGCGGCCTCATCGAGCGGCTCGATGTGGTTATGTCTGGCATAGAAGAAGTCGCGCACCTGTTCGAATGACAGACGCGCCGGACCATCGGCAATCCAGTCGTCACCCAGCTGAGCGGCCATGGCCTCAGCGCGCTCGACAGCGTCGCGATAGCGCCGATGGAGCGCCACCAGCGTCCGGCCGACCGCCGGCATGTTGGCCGCCAGCTCGCGCATCTCGGCCATCGAGATCGCCTCCGGACCATCAGTGAGCGCGTCGCGTAGCTCCGTGATCAGCCTTGTTTCCTCGTTTTCCGAGAACAGTTGCACATCGACGCCAAAGGCGGCGTTGATCTTCAACAGCACCGGTACCGTCAGCGGTCGCTGGTTCTGCTCCAGCTGATTGAGGTAGCTGGGCGAGATGCCCAACGCATGGGCAAGGTCGACCTGCTTGAGGTTGCGCTCCTCACGCAATCGCCGCAGCCGCACACCCATGAAAGCTTTCCGCATGGACATCTCGATATTTGCAAAATTCGCACAATCTCCACAGCCGACCATCATGCCGCAAATTAATGCAAATAATGGCCCTCTCCGCCCCCCACCATAGTGCGGATATTGCGAATTCGTCGAGTCTCGACGACAATGGATAACAGAAAATCTGGGCGGCACCCAATGGCTCAGGCCGCCGGCGGCCGCTCGGGTATCACCGTTCTGACAATCGAGGAGTCCAGGGCCTCATAGTCATGCAGGCCGATGATGTCGTACAGCTCAGCGCGGGTCTGCATGTCATCGATCATGTTGTGCGCCCCGCCGTCCCGGGCAATCGCGGCGTAAAGCCGGGCCTGCGCCTTGTTGGCGATCCGCAAGGACGACACCGGCCATATCACCATCCTGTAGCCCATTGCCTCGAACTCGCTGGCGGTGAAGAACGGCGTCTTGCCAAACTCGGTCATGTTGGCAAGCAATGGCACCCCTGGCAGGGATCGAGCAAAGTGCTCGAACATTTCACGGGTGACAAGCGCTTCAGGAAAGATCGCATCGGCGCCAGCCTCCAGATAGCAACGCGCCCGGGCAACCGCCGCCTCCACTCCCTCGACGCCGGCGGCGTCGGTGCGGGCGACGATCACGATATCGCGGCTGGCCTTTTTTGCGGCGGCGATCTTGGCGGCCATGTCCTGCATGCTGACGAGCGCTTTACCGTTGAGATGCCCGCACTTCTTGGGCAGCACCTGGTCTTCCAGATGCACGGCACCCGCCCCCGCGTCCTCGAAGGTGCGCACCATGTGCATGACGTTCAGCGCCTCGCCATAGCCGGTGTCGCCGTCAACCAGCAGCGGCAAGCCAGAGGCACGCACGATCTGGCGAACGAAAAAGCTCACCTCGTCGACGGTAATGATGCCCAGGTCCGGCAACCCCATGCTGGCTGTCATTGCGGCACCCGAGAGATACAGCCCCTCGAACCCGGCCTGCCGGGCCTGCAACGCCGCATGGCCATTATGAGCACCCGGCAGCCGGAGAATCTGTGGCCGGGCGAGTAGCGCGCGAAAGCGCTGGCCGGCACTGCCCCGGGGCAGTTGATCCGCGATCAGATAGGGCATGGCTTTTCCTTATGCCGGATGGGAGTCGCCGCGCTCGGCAAGCGGCACGAAAGCGAGGCCTTCCGGTCCAACATAGTTGGCGGACGGACGAATGATCCTGTTGTCCTGGCGTTGTTCGATCACATGCGCAGTCCAGCCGGAGGTCCGTGCGATCACAAACAGGGGTGTGAACATCGCGGTCGGCACTCCCATCAGATTATAGGAGACAGCCGAGAACCAATCGAGATTGGGAAACATTTTCTTCGCATTACCCATCACCTGCTCGATTCGCTCGGCAATCGCGAACTGACGCCGCGCGCCAGTCTCCTCGGCAAGCGCCTTTGCGACACGTTTGATGACGACGTTGCGGGGATCGCATATCGTGTAGACCGGATGGCCGAAGCCGATGACAACCTCACGCGCGTCGATCCGACGGCGAATATCGGCCTCGGCCTCGTCGGGCGTCGCGTAGCGCTTCTGAATTTCATGGGCAACCTCATTCGCCCCTCCATGTCGGGGTCCGCGCAAGGCACCGATGGCCCCGCCGATACACGAATACATATCAGAGCCGGTACCGGCGATAACCCGCGCGGCGAAGGTCGAGGCGTTGAATTCATGCTCTGCATAAAGAATAAGCGATGTATGCATCGCCCGAACCCAACTTGGGCGCGGCGTTTTTCCGTGCAGCAGACGCAGGAAATGCCCACCGGTGCTATCGTCGTCTGTCTCCACCTCGATTCTGCGGCCGTGATGCGCGAAATGATACCAGTAGAGCAGGATCGACCCCAGCGATGCCAGCAACCGGTCGGCAATATCTCGGGCATCAGGCGCATTGTGTTCAGATGGCTCCGGCAACACACACCCGAGTGCCGAGACGCCGGACCGCAGGACATCCATGGGATGGGCCGCCGCCGGCAAGGCCTCCAACGCGTCCTTCACTGAATGCGGCAACCCCCTTAGCCCGTGCAGCTTGGCTTTGTAGGCCGACAACTGCGCGGCGGTCGGCAGGTCACCATGGACCAGCAAGTGGGCGATCTCCTCAAACTCCGCCGACTCGGCGAAGTCGAGAATGTCATAACCCCGGTAGTGTAGATCGTTGCCGGCACGGCCGACCGTGCACAACGCCGTGTTGCCAGCAACAATACCTGAAAGCGCCACGGATTTCTTCGGCCTGGCGACCTGCGACATTGTACATCTCCTCCCGTGGATCAGAAAATGCCGGCGGGCGCATCGGCCCCCAACTTCGACGGATCGACAACGACATTGAGCCGCGCGACCGCGCCCGCCGACAAGTCCGGCAATCGTGCCACCTGTTCCAGGAAGCGTTCCTGTTCACTGGGCGTCACGATGCCATCGGTAAGCGAAAGAAATTTCTCGATGTACTGGGGCCGAGCGAAAGGCCGAGCGCCCAGCGGATGCGCATCGGCAATCGCCAGCTCATCCTCAATGATGACACCGGACTGAAGACGGACAACCACCCTGCCGCCAAAGGCCCTATCAGGTGGCGGCGCGTGATAGCGGCGGGTCCATGCGGTGTCCTCGACAGTACGGATCTTCTGCCACAGCGCCACCGTTTCCGGCCGCCGGGCACGCTCCGGTGCGTAGCTGCGTTCGTGATGCCAGCCGCCGTCCTCAAGTGCCACCGCGAAGATGTACATGATCGAATGGTCCAGCGTCTCACGGCTGGCGTTGGGATCCATTTTCTGCGGGTCGTTGGCCCCGGTGCCAATGACGTAATGGGTGTGATGGCTCGTTTGAATGACGATCGATGCCACCTGGGCAAGATCACCGATCCTTGGCCCCATGCGACGGGCAAGGTCGATCAGCGCCTGACTCTGGTACTCGGCGGAATATTCCTTGGTGTAGGTCTCGAGAATCGCCCTTTTGGACTCACCTTTGGCGGGCAGCGGGACCTGATAGCGCGCCGTCGGACCGCCGAGCAACCAGGCGATGAAACCGTCCTCGCCCTCATAGGCCGGCGATGGCGCCCCTTCGCCACGCATGGCGCGGTCGACCGCTTCAATGGCCATCTTGCCGGCAAAGGCTGGCGCATAAGCCTTCCAGGACGATATCTCGCCCTTGCGTGACTGGCGCGTGGTGGTGGTGATGTGAAGCGCCTGCTGAATCGCCTGATAGGCAATTTCGGTGGGCAGGTTCAGCGCGGCCGCGATACCGCCGGCCGCCGACGGCCCCAGATGGGCGATGTGGTCGATCTTGTACTCATGCAGGCAGATGCCCTTCACCAGATTCACATGCAACTCATAGCCGGCGGCAATACCCCGGATCAGCGCCTTTCCATCAAGGCCCTTGGCCTGAGCCACGGCCAGAATTGGCGGAATATTGTCGCCGGGGTGGCTGTAGTCGGCAGCCAGGAAGGTATCATGAAAGTCCAGTTCCCGCACTGCCACACCGTTGGCCCACGCCGCCCATTCCGGGGACACACGCACATCGTCACCCAATCCCAGCAGCAGCGCGCCGAGATTGGTGGATCGACCGTTGACCCGATGTGCGAGCGCCTGGGCCCGTGCCGAACGGATCGGCCGGCGTGCCAGGGACGCGACGGCGACCGCCGCGTTGTCGATAATGCGATTGCCGATCATCTCGGCGACATCCGCGTCGACAGCAACGGGGTCGGTGGCGACCGCAGCCAGCTTCCAGGCCAGCTGATCCTCGCGGGCCAGCAGCTCCGCGGACTTGTAGGTACGGACATCATGCAACTTCATGAGGGTTCATCTTTCGTCAGCAGAGAGAGTTGGGAATATGCAGGGCCATCGCACGCCGGCTTGCATGCGCCGCCGTCAGTGCGGTGAGCCGTCGCGGCAGCAATCATCGTCATGCGCGTCGGCAGATGGAGACCAGGAAGAGAGGCATTCGCAAACATGCCGCTGTTATGGAGATCCGCATCCAGCGAGAACATGGCTGAAACAGCGAATATCCGGCGCGTTGATCCTGCAAATCGGCGAAGTCTGCGAAGCTGCTGCCACCATCGTGGTGCCGCCGTGGTCAGCGACGAATGATCGGACAGGGACGCCCCTGTCCGTCGACCCGCACCATCTCGAACCGGCCCTGCATCGCCGGCGAACGATCGCCACTGGCCAGCGTCTCGCAAATCACCGATACCTCGACGGTCATCGACGAGCACCCGGAACGCGAAACCCAGGCATGACATTCCACCAGCTGGCCGACTACCACCGGATGATGGAAGGTAACCTTGTCTGCCGAGGCCATGACGACGGGCGCCCGGGCATGCCGGCTGGCGGCGATGAACGCGGCCTTGCCCATCAGATTAAGCGCCGCGCCGCCAAACAAGGTGCCATAATGATTGGCCTGCTCGGGGAATACCATGTCGCAAAGACGCGTTTCAGGCACGCTGGCGATGTCCGGGGAGTCTGTCATGGTAAAACCTCCTTTGATTGAACGAATCAACCACGCGGACTGCGGACGCGAAATGACTGAAACGGCGAACAGCGTGCATGGCGCCCCCGTAAAACTGCGAAGACCGCGAAGTCTGCAGTCCCGGCAGCCATGCCACACTCGCGCCGCTACCATCACCGCTCCGCACAGGCGTCCAGCGTCACCCCTGCAACCGCCAATCGCATAAAGAATTCTTTATATTCTTCTTGACGCCGCCCGCGCGTCATGCTTGTAGTGATGCGTCGAGGTTCCCCGACGCCGAACTGGCGAAGGGGCTAAGACGGGAAGCCGGTGACGTCCTCGCAGGACGGATTCCGGCGCTGCCCCCGCAACTGTGAGCGGCGAGCGGCGGTTCCGATTTTCATGTCACTGGCGACCGAGGGCGCCGGGAAGGCTGGAACCGACGTGACGACCCGTGAGCCAGGAGACCTGCCTGCGACGCGATAACGTTCCTCGGACGGGGGTGCCTCCGGTGGACCGCGCGAAAACAACGCTCGTCCCTCCGGGCTCATCCCTCCGGCGATGCGGATGTGAATTTCGTTCGCGCGCCCACGGCTCGACCTCCCCGCCCGGCAATCAGGTGATAGGTCGATGTCATTTTCCGCACTGCGTTCCACCAGCTGTCCGGTCGCCATCAATGTCGAGGCGTATCGAATGCGGTGGCGCGCCTTGTCCTGACACAATGGCCTGACACGGCGCGCCTCACCTCCCTTCCCTTTGTCATTTCTTGAACGGCACGCCAACGGCAGTGCCGAAGGAGATTTTATGTCTGTTGTCGCCGCTAATCTTGGATTTCCCCGTATCGGCCACCGCCGAGAACTCAAGTCTGCCCTGGAGGCCTACTGGGCTGGCACCCTCGATCAGGCCCAGCTGCTGGATAGCGCCGCCCAGCTACGCGCCGCCAACTGGGACCGCCAGAAAGCCGCCGGCGTACACATCATCCCCAGCAATGATTTTTCGCTCTACGATCAGGTTCTGGACACCAGCGTCATGGTGGGTGCCATCCCCGAAATTTACCGCCCGCTGGGTGAGCCGGACTCACTTGATGTCTACTTTGCGATGGCGCGCGGCACACACACGCAACAGCAGCACTCTGGCTGCTGCCATGGGCGCGATCTCGGCCACGGGGCATCTGGAGACGTGCCGGCACAGGAAATGACCAAGTGGTTCGACACCAATTATCACTACATGGTACCGGAGGTGTCGCCAGGTCAGCGTTTCACGCTGAGCAGCACCAAGCCCGTGGACCATTTCCGCGAAGCCCGCGCCCTGGGGCACCATACCCGGCCAGTGATTCTCGGCCCTGTCACCTGGCTGTTACTCGCCAAATCAGCGCATGACAGCGTCAAGCCGCTGTCACTGCTATCCGAACTCCTGCCGGTCTATATCGAGCTACTGACCCGCCTGCGCGCGGCAGGCGCGGATTGGGTTCAGATCGACGAGCCGGCGCTCGTCCTTGATCTCGACGACGACGCACGCACCGCGTTCCGCCAGGCCTATGCCGACCTGACGTCTGTAGATGGCATCAAGCTGATGCTGACGACCTATTTCGGCACCCTGGGCGACAACCTCGAAACCGCGCTATCACTGCCGGTCGCCGGCCTTCATATCGATCTTGTCCGTGCGCCTGAGCAGCTCGACGCCGTGCTGGCGAACGCACGGCATGATCTTGTACTGTCGCTTGGCGTGATCGATGGCCGCAACGTCTGGAAGGCGGATTTGACGGCGTTGCTCGACCGCTACGAACCCATGGCGAGACGCCGCGGCGATATACAGATCGCTCCTTCCTGCTCGCTGCTGCACACACCGATCGACCTTTCGCTCGAAACAAAGCTCGATGCGAACGTGAAGGACTGGCTGGCGTTCGCTGTGCAGAAACTGGAAGAGTTGTCCGTGCTCAGCCTCGGCCTGTCCGAGGGGCGCTACATCATCGCCGCCGAGCTGGCCGCCAATGCGGATTCTATCGCCGGTCGCCGCATGTCCTCGCTGACCAACAACCGGCTGGTCCGCGATCGCCTGATGCAGACTACCCCCGACTATGCAAAACGTGCTGTCGCCTTTTCAGACCGCATCAAACTTCAGCGGTCGATCCTGGATCTGCCACCACTTCCGACCACCACGATCGGCTCTTTCCCGCAGACCGCGGAGGTACGCAACGCCCGGGCCGCGCACGGAAAGGGCGAGCTGGACGATGCCGGCTACACGGAGTTCCTGAGGGCGGAAACCGAGCGGGCGATCCGCTGGCAGGAGGAAATCGGACTCGACGTGCTGGTGCATGGCGAATTCGAGCGCAACGACATGGTGCAGTATTTTGGCGAACAGCTTTCCGGGTTCGCGTTTACTCGTCAGGGCTGGGTGCAAAGCTATGGCTCGCGCTGCGTCCGGCCGCCAATCATCTACGGCGATGTCAGGCGACCCGGACCGATTACCATCGACTGGTGGCGGTACGCCCAGAGCCTCACCCAACGTCCGGTAAAGGGTATGCTGACAGGACCGGTGACGATCCTGCAATGGTCATTCGTGCGTGACGATCAACCGCGCGCGATGACCTGCCGCCAGATCGCGCTCGCCATGCGCGATGAAGTGACTGACCTGGAAGCCGCTGGCGCCGCGATCATCCAGATCGACGAGGCCGCCCTGCGCGAGGGCCTGCCCTTGCGACGCCGTGACTGGCAAGGCTATCTCGACTGGGCGGTCGCATGTTTCCGCATCACCGCCTCCGGCGTCCGGCCGGAAACCCAGATTCACACCCATATGTGCTATTCCGAGTTCAACGACATCATCGGCGCGATCAGCGCCATGGATGCCGATGTGATTTCCATCGAGACCGCACGCTCAAAGATGGAACTTCTGGATGCCTTTGTGACCTATCAGTACCCCAGCGAAATCGGGCCAGGGATCTACGACATCCATTCGCCGCGCATACCGACGGTGGCTGAAATGGTCGATCTTCTGAAACGGGCCGGCCGGTGCCTCCCTGCGGGGCAACTCTGGGTCAATCCGGATTGCGGCCTCAAGACGCGCCGCTGGGAGGAGGTCCGGCAGGCACTCACCAACATGGTCGCTGCCGCCGCCATCGTCCGCGCCCCCTATCTCGCCTGCGTGAATAAAGCCTAACGCCCGTGACGGCATGACATGCGCCACACCAGCCGCGTTCAACCGGAGCATGCTGGACACGCCGACGCTGCGCGGCATCGATTTCTAGGCAGGCGGCCAGAGGCCGCCCGTCATGGTCGCCTGTCGGATACAGAAGGTCGAGTCGTTGTTTGCGGCATGGCGGCACCGCTGTACTGATCCCGCCACCAATGTGTGCAAAAGGCGGCGACGCCTGGGTTCCGCCGACATTCAGGAAAGACCAGGAAAGGGGAGACCGCCATGAATGCCCTCGCATCCGTCCTTGTCATCGCCGGCATGGCGGCAGCCACCACGACGCCGCTCACCAGCGACGAGCTGGCGGCGCTCTATCGCGCCCGCTTCGAGGCGACCATGAAGGCCGGCGGCATCTTCACCCAGTACGCGCCCATGGAAGCCGTGCCCGGCGCGACAACGCCCCAGCCCCTGCCCCAGCGACCGGCGAACACCACCACCATCCGCGGCGATGCGCTGGCCGCCGCGTCCGCCTATGCCGCCGCCGCCAGTTCATCGGCCTTCCTGGTCTGGCGCCATGGCGCGCTCGAACGGGCCGACTACTTCGGTGCCACAACCGCCGATACCCAGCTGGTCTCCAAGTCGCTCTCCAAGCCACTGACCGCGATCGCGGTCGGCCGGGCACTGGCGCTGGGGCACCTTCGGTCGCTCGATACGCCAGTGGCCGATTATATCACGGAGTGGCGGGGCACCCCCAAGGCCACCATCCTGATCCGCCACCTGCTGGACATGCGCACCGGCCTGCTGGAGCAGATGTTCAGCGCCGATCCTGACCACCCGATCAACCGGGTCTATCTCGACCCCGATCACGGCTGGCACCTGATCCACAACTACCCTCTGCTGCATCCGCCCGGCACCCGCTACGGCTACAGCAACGCCACATCCGAGCTGGTGGCGATCGTGCTCGAACGCGCCACGCGGCAACGCTACGCCGACTTCATCGGCCGGGAAGTCCTGGCCCCGATCGGGGCGGCCGGCGGCGAAATCTGGGTCGATCGTGCCGGTGGCCTCGCGCACTCCGGATGCTGCATGACGCTGCCGGCGGAGAGCTGGCTGCGGCTTGGCATTCTGCTGCTGAACGATGGCATGGTGAACGGCGAACGCCTGCTGCCGGCGGGCTTCGTCGACCAGATGGCGCGCGGCACCCCGGAGAATCCGCACTACGGACTGGGCGTCTGGGTGGCCGGCCCCTATGTGGAGCGGCGCGGCTTCGGCGCGCCAGACAGCCCCGGCCCGAAAGTGCTGCACAGCGAGCCCTATCTCGACCGCGACCTGTTCCTGTTCGACGGCAACAGCAACCAGACTATCTATGTGTCGCGCGCGACCGGCATCGTCGCCCTGCGGCTTGGCCCCACACCACCCAAGACGGTGGACTGGGACAACAGCAAGCTGCCCAACCTGCTGATCGGGGGAATCCGGCGCCAGCCAGGCGAGGTCCTGCCGCAACCGCAGCCCAGACCCTGAAACACTTGCCGGCGGGTCGCGCATCGCCACCCGCCGGAAGCACCGTCGCTAGCGGCTCAGCTCGACCAGTTCGTACCAGGTCTGCATGTAACCGCCGACGCCGCCCTGGATGAAGATGGCGTCCTCATCAGCCGTCACCCACAGGTCGTAAGGAGGATGGCCACCCTTGTCGGTGGCCATGCCGCCATGCTCGTCGGTGAAGCGGAAATGGCGGCAATCGAAGGTGCCCGCCTTCACCGTGACGGTCTCCTCGCCGATATAGGCCAGCTGGATGTTGGCCTCGGCAATCAGTGGCGGCGTCGCGCCCCGATGATCCGGCGACGGCAGGAAAGTGCGCAGCTGGTGGACGTGCGGCCCACGCGACAGATCAAGCTTCTTGGTGATGTAGGCGTCGCCCTGGATCGGGTGGGTGCCAAAGCCGTCGAAGCTGCCCACGATCTTCATCCGCTGCGAGATGCGGCCGATGGACGGGCCATAGCTTTCGCACTCCACATAGCCGTCGCGGATAATGAACAGGCCCGAACCCATGAACTTGTCGCCAATGGTCAGGCGTACGAAGCAGTCCATCGGCATGTCGTTCTCGTCGAGCGAGTAGGTGATGTCCCGCAGCACGGTGGGATGCGGTTCCTCGATCTCGCAGCGGGCGCGCATGGTGCGCTTGCCGTCGCCATGGACGGTGAAGGTGAAATACTCCCGGCCGCGCTCCTCGCCCATGCGTTCGGGCTTGCGTGAGGTGTAGAGAATTTTCCCACTGATGGTGCGATGCTGCATAGGATCAACTTTCAACACGGTATTGACGAGGCGACCGACAGGCCAGCGTGCCCTACAACTAGCCTCTCTTATTCACGACGCTCGGTTTCGGGTCCGCTCTGGGCATTTGCTGCGGCTGGCTGTATTGCGCGGACGACCGGCATCGCTGGCGTTTGTTTCACCGCATTCGGATTGATGGGCTTTTCGGGTTGAAGGGCTG
>CAUJIW010000094.1 GCA_963205175.1 Pseudomonadota bacterium | reverse complement strand
TGACGGCCGTAGCCGGGACGACTGGCGGCCGGGAGCATGGTGATGAACACAAGGAGGCCGGTTTATGGCGCAACTACTCGGCCCTGACGGCGAACCGATCCGTCGTGAGCTGCTCACGCGGGAGATCGCCGGTCCCGAACTGACCGGGGTACGCCAGCCGCTGGGCGGGCATCCGAGCGACGGGCTCACGCCGGCGCGCCTGGCCGGCCTGCTGCGCGATGCCGAGCAGGAGAACCCCGAGCGATACCTCGAACTCGCCGAGGACATGGAGGAGAAGGAGACCCAATACCTGACGGTGCTGGGCGTGCGCAAACGCGCGGTCGCCCAGCTGGAGATCACCGTCGAGCCGGCCTCCGATTCCGCGGACGACATCGCCAACAAAGATCTGGTCGAGCTGGCGCTCAACCGCGACAGCCTGGAAGACGAGCTGTTCGACATCCTGGATGCCATCGGCAAGGGTTTCAGCCTCACCGAGATCGTCTGGGAGACCAGCGAAAAGCAGTGGATGCCCAAATCCATGAACTGGGTCGACCCGCGTTGGGTGCAGTTCGACCGGCGCGACATGCGCACGCCACTGCTCAAGACCATGGATGGCGGCACCATGCCGCTGCCATGGGCCAAATTCGTTTGGTGTCAGATCAAGGCCAAATCCGGCATTCCCGTGCGCAGCGGCCTCGCCCGCCCGATCGCCTGGTGCTACCTGTTCAAGAACTTCGACATCAAGGGCTGGCTGCAATTCGCCGAGGTCTATGGTCAGCCGATCCGGGTCGGCAAGCACCATGCCGGTGCCACCGCCGAGGAACGGCGGCAGCTGCTGCGCGCGGTGGCCGGCATCGGCCGCGATGCCGCCGCCATCATCCCGCAGGGGATGGAGATCGAGTTTATCGAGGCAGCCAACAAGTCTTCCGCCTCCGACTTCTATGAACGCCTCGCCAGATACATGGATCAGTCGATCTCCAAGCTGGTGCTCGGGCAGACCACCACGACGGACGCCATTTCCGGCGGCCATGCGGTGGGCCGGGAACACAATGACGTGCGCGGCGACATCGAGCGTGCCGATGCCAAGACGCTCGCGGCTATCCTCAACGCCTCCTATGTCCGCCCGCTGATCGATCTCAACCGAGGCCCTCAGAAGGCCTACCCGAAGATCAGGATTGGACGCACAGAGCAGGTCGATGTCGCCGGGATCACCAGCGCCCTGGGCACGCTGGTGCCGCTCGGCCTCAAGGTCTCCGCCAAGGATGTGCGCGCCAAGGTCGGCATTGCCGAACCGGAAAGCGACGATGACCTGCTGCAGCCGCACACAGCGCCAGCAGCACCTGAGGATCGGCCGCCAGCGCCGGCGGCGGAGAACCAGCCCGTGGCACTGCAGGCACGGCGGGGAAATGCTGTGGCCGGCGACGTTGTGGATGATCTGACTGCCCGCATGATGGAGGCCGACGGCTGGGAGATGGTCGCCGACCCGCTGATCGACCCGATCCGTCAGCTGCTGGATCGGTCGCACACCGAAGAGGACTTCATCAACGGCCTTGAAACGCTCCTGAAGGAGATGGACGACGCCCCATTGCGGGAGAAACTGGCGCGGGCGGGCTTTGCCCTGCGCGTGGCGACGGCGCTGGGCGCGGTGGAATGACCGACGTCCTGCCAGAGCTGTCGGTGCCGCCAGCCGAAGCGATCCGCTTCTTCGAGCGCAAGGGCTTCGATCTGGCCTCCATCCGCTGGGAGGATACCTGGCAGGAAGAGCACGGCCGAGCGTTCGTTGTCGCCGGGGTGACCAAGCGCGCGCTGCTGCAGGACATTCACAACAGCCTGGCCGTCGCGCTGCGGGACGGGCGGACCTATCAGCAATGGAAAGCCGAATTCGACCAGGTGCTGGACCGCCATGGCTGGGCGCAACCCGTGACGATTGCCGATCCGAAAACCGGCCTCAAGACGGTCGATCTCACCAGAGCCTGGCGCGGCGCCGTGATCTTCGACACCAACATGCGCACTGCCGCGTCTGCGGGCCGCTGGGAGCGCATCCAGCGCAACAAGGCCACCCTGCCATATCTGATGTACGATGCCGTCAACGATGGCCGCACGCGGCCGCTGCATCGCTCATGGGACAACACGGTCCTGCCAGTCGACCACCCATGGTGGGCGACGCATTTCCCGCCCAATGGCTGGCGCTGTCGATGCAGCACCTATCAGTTGAGTGAGCGCGACCTCAAGCGGCGCGGGCTGTCGGTCAGCCCGGACCCGCAGCCGGTGACGCGGGAGTGGATCAACCCGGCGACCGGCGTCGTCGAGCAGGTGCCGGCGGGTATCGATCCCGGCTTCGCCTACAATCCGGGCCTGTCGCATCTGTCCGGCGTGACGCCGCGCGAAACCACGCTGGCGGGCCGCCCGCGCCTGGTCGATCGCACCTCAGACAGCGTGCCGCTGCCGCCGCTCACGGTCGCCCCTGATCGCCGACCGCTACCTCTCCTGCCGGATGGCCTCTCGCCGGAGGATTATGCGGCGCCATTCCTGGACCGCTTCGGAGCCGCGATCGGCCGGCCGGTCGTGTTTACCGACAGGGCCGGCGAGGCTCTGCCGGTCAGCGACGAGCTGTTCCGCGACAACAGCCGGCGCTGGAAGCTGCGGCGGGATCGCGGCCGCTACACGGTGGCGCTGGCCGAGGCGATCATCGACCCTGATGAAATCTGGACGCAGTGGGAGGAGGTCGCCAGCGGGTGGCGCCTCAAGAGAAACTTTGTCGCCAAACTGATCGTTGAAGGTTCTGAGCAGCCGGTACTAGCCATATTCAGCTACATGAACGGCAGCTGGAAGCAGGTTACATCATTTAATGATCGGGAGCAGGTCGCTGAAGGCTTGCGTAGTGGATTTCTGGAATATCGGAGGGTGAGATGAGTGGGGCGGTTCCGCTGCCTTTGGTGGACCCCTGCCGGTCATATTGCGCAGCACACCGACCGCCCCGAGCGTGGGCAGGGCGACGGTGTACGCCGGAAATCGTAAAAAATCAACCCGTCCGGTCATCCGGCCGGCGGGGGAAGGAGCGTTGGCGCGCTCCTAGCCGACGGAAAGCACCCGTCATGACCCTGGTCGGCCGCCCCATGGCCACCCCGCCACCCGTGCACGGGCGGGGCTTCTGTAGAGAGCCTTTCATGACTGAGTCGAGTCCCGATTTCCTTATCCCTGTCCGTCCAGCCAAGCCGCTCGCCGGCTATGTCGGCGGCAAGCGCAATCTCGCCCGCAGATTGGTCGAATTGATCGACAAAATCGATCACTCGGCCTATGCTGAGCCGTTCGTTGGCATGGGCGGCATCTTCCTGCGGCGCATCTCCAGACCCCGTGTCGAGGTCATCAACGACTGGTCGGCGGACGTAGCGTGCCTGTTCCGCATCCTGCAGCGGCACTATGTGCCCTTCATGGACATGCTGCGCTTCCAGCTGACGACGCGGGAGGGCTTCGAGCGGCTCCTTAAGGTCGATCCCGACACCCAGACCGATCTCGAACGGGCCGCCAGGTTCCTCTATCTCCAGCGGCTGTCGTTCGGCGGCAAGGTCGCTGCCCGCACGTTTGGCGTTGCCCCCGGCAGCCCCGCCCGGTTTGACCTGACCAAGCTGGCGCCGATGCTGGAAGCCGTGCATGAACGGCTGTCCGGTGTCGTGATCGAGCGACTGGAGTATGCCGATTTCATCCGCCGGTACGACCGGCAAGGCACCTTGTTCTACCTCGATCCGCCCTACTTCGGCTCGGAGGGCGACTATGGTGCTGGTATGTTCCAGCGGGCCGATTTCGAGCGCCTGGCCAGCCTGCTGGGCGGCATCAAGAGCCGATTTCTGCTGTCCCTGAACGATCGGCCAGAGGTCCGTCAGATCTTCGCTGGCTTTGCGGTAGGCAGCCTCAGCACGACCTATACGGTGGGTCTGGGGCCGGCCAAGCCGATCACCGAAGTGGTGATCTCCAACCTGCCGGACCTGCCAGAGCGCCTGGCGGCTGTCGATGGCCGGTCTGCGGCGTGAACCAGGCCGTTGCCATAGCCCTGCAACGACCTTTCAGCGGCTCGATTCCGTGGAATCTTCAGCACAAGATTCCACGGAACACCGCGCAACAAATTAAAAAGTTAATGCGCGACCTGCCGGCGACCGAAGGTCAATTTTTTGCCGGTTTTTCGGTCTTTGTCCCACTAAATCCCCAAAAGTCCCGGCCAATCCCGGAAATTTTGTTAACGAGCCCTTTTCTTGCGCGTCACACGAACACGCTCAACGACCGGGGGTGGACCACGTCCTCGGCATCATGCAGCACGATGGCCTTGAAGGGTGTAGCGCGCAAAAAATTCCGCGCAACTAATGTAATATTATTTCAACAGCGGCAGAAA
>CAUJIW010000093.1 GCA_963205175.1 Pseudomonadota bacterium | reverse complement strand
CTTTTGGCGTGCTCCTTGATGGGGCAGCCCTCGAACGCCTCGATGGCCTGACGCAGCTCGTCGAGCGTCTGCGCCTGGCGCGCGAGCGTTTCAGCCGCCGATGCCACGACCGGCGCCACCGCGGAAACGGCGGGCCTTGTCGCGGCTGGCACGGAGGCGACGGGTGATACACGCTCCGGAGTGAACTCCGGCGCGACCTGCGAGGTTACGGCGTTCCGGGGTGCGGGCGCGCGTGATGCCGCGGGTGTCAGCCAGGAAACAGGCTCTTCCCGCACCAGACTGGTGCAGCCAGCGTCAACCAGCCAACGCAACATTGCCGCCGCGGCATGCGCGTCGTCCACGTGAACTTGGGTCATATCCGCATCTGGCTGGGCAATCGGCCTCTGGTCAACCGCTTTCGTCGCACGTATGTGTGCGTTCATCTAAAGGTGAGGAGCGGAAGTTCCCGCGCATTCGGGAGTGAGAGGATTATGACGCAGCGCGAAGCCATGCCCTATGACGTGGTGATTGTTGGCGGTGGGCCGGCGGGCCTCTCGGCGGCCATTCGTCTCAAACAGCTGGCGCAGGAACAGGGGCACGAGGTGTCCGTCTGCGTGCTGGAGAAGGGGTCGGAGATCGGCGCCCACATCCTGTCGGGCGCGGTGGTCGATCCGATCGCGCTCAACGAGCTGATTCCCGACTGGAAGGACAAGGGCGCGCCGCTCAACGTGCCGGTGACGGACAACCATCACTGGATCCTGACCGAGACCGGCAAGATCGACTTCCCGCACTGGCTGCTGCCGCCGCTGATGTCGAACGACGGTTGCTACACGCTGAGCCTTGGCAACCTGTGCCGCTGGCTGGCCCAGCAGGCCGAGGCGCTGGGCGTCGAGATCTTCCCCGGCTTCGCCGGCGCCGAGGTGCTCTACAACGAGGACGGCTCGGTGAAGGGCGTCGCCACCGGCGACATGGGCATCGCCCGCGACGGCAGCCACAAGGCGAGCTACCAGCCGGGCCTGGAGATCCACGCCAAATACACCTTCTTCGCCGAGGGCGTGCGTGGCCACCTGTCGAAGCAGGTGATCGAGCGCTTCAACCTGCGCGGCGGCGTGCAGCCGCAGACCTACGGCATCGGCATCAAGGAGCTGTGGGACATCGATCCCGCCAAGCACAAGCAGGGCATGGTGATTCACTCCCAGGGCTGGCCGCTGACCGATACCGTGGGTGGCGGCTTCATCTACCACCAGGAAAACAACCAGGTGGCGATCGGCTTCGTGGTCGCGCTCGATTACGCCAACCCCTTCATGTCGCCGTTCGAGGAGATGCAGCGTTTCAAGACCCATCCGGCGGTACGTGAAATGCTGGAAGGCGGCCGGCGTGTCGCGTATGGCGCGCGGGCCATCAACGAGGGCGGCTTCCAGGCGATTCCGAAGCTGACCTTCCCGGGGGGCGTGCTGATCGGCTGCTCGGCCGGTTTCGTCAACGTGCCGCGCATCAAGGGCAGTCACAATGCCATGAAGTCCGGCATGCTGGCGGCGGAAGCGGCGTTCGCCCGTATCAAGGCGGGCGCGAGCGGCGCGGACGAGCTCACCGCATACCCCGACGCGTTCAAGGCCTCCTGGGTGTGGAAGGATCTGCACAAGGTGCGCAACGCCCGCCCGGCGCTGTCGAAGTTCGGCATCCCGCTGGGTACGCTGTACACCGGTCTCGACCTGTGGTTGCATGATCTGGGTCTGGGTTTCCTGATTCCCTGGACGTTCGGCCACCACCCGGACCACAAGGCGCTCAAGCGCAAGGATCAGGTGCAGCCGATCGTCTATCCCAAGCCGGACGGCAAGATCAGCTTCGATCGCCTGACGTCAGTGTTCCTCTCCAACACCAACCATGAGGAAGATCAGCCGATCCACCTGACGCTGAAGGACCCGCATGTGCCGATCAGCACGAATCTGGCACTCTACGACGCACCGGAGCAGCGTTATTGTCCGGCGGGCGTCTATGAGATCGTCCGGGCCGAGGGCGAGGAGCCGCGGTTGCAGATCAACGCGCAGAATTGCGTTCACTGCAAGACCTGTGACATCAAGGATCCGACCCAGAACATCAACTGGGTGGCACCTGAAGGTGGCGGGGGTCCGAACTATCCCAACATGTGAGGTTCCGTGTCCGCGGCCAGGTCGACATACACCATCGGAATTTTTGCCGTCGCTGCCGGGCTGATGCTGGCCGTGACACCGGCGCGCGCGGCGCTCGCGGCGCCGAAAGCCGACGATGGATATCGCGATTATGTGCTGGGCCGTCACGCCTGGTCGACCGATCGCATCCAGGATGCCGCGCGCTACTTTGCCCGGGTGCGGTCGATCGAGCGGGATGATCCGATCCTGCTGCGACGGACCTTCGAGCTTGCGCTGGCGGCGGGGAATGTCCCGCTGACGCTGGAGACCGCGCGCGAGGTGCTGAAGGTCGATCCGCAAAACTCGACCGCCGTGCTTGTGCTCATCGCCGATGATTTCCGCCAGGGCAATCATGCCGCGGCCGAGCGACGGCTGGACGGACTTGCCGCCGGCGGCATCGAGGCGGTGATGGCACCGATTCTGCGCGCCTGGATCGCCTATGGTCGTGGTCAGGGGGCGGCGGCGTTGCAGGCCATCAACCTGGAAGGCACCGATGGCTTCATTCGCGGTTACCGCCTCGAACATCAGGCTTATCTGCGCCTGATGACTGGCGATGCCGCTGGCGCCAGCGCCGCGTTCGCCGAGCTGCTGGCGACCGGTCAGGGGGGAGGGCGCTTGCGCTGGGCCGCCGCCGCCGCCGCGCAGGCCAGCGGCGACGATGCTCAGGCGCGCCGTCTGTTGATGGACAGCGAGACCGGAGCGCGTGACCCGCTGCCGCAACTGGCCTACCCAAGGCGTCAGCTGGAACGTGCCGGGAAGATCGCGTCGCCCGTGCGGACGCCTGCGGATGGCGCGGCCGAACTGTTCTTCCGGGCGGCCCTCGATCTTTCACGGGAAGAGCCGACGCCGTTGTCGCTGGTGTTTGCCCGGGTCGCCGCCGTCAGTCGGCCGGACTTTGCCGAAGCGCATCTGCTGACAGCGGAAATTCTCAGGCAAACCAACGAGTTTCCCGCGGCTCTTGATGCGCTGAAGAAGGTGGGCGCGGGGGATGCGCTGGCATTGCAGGCGGGCATTGAACGTGCCGGCGTGCTGGAGTCCATGGGGCAGGTCGAGGCTGCCCTGACTCTGCTCAGGGAACTTATCGAGACCAGTCCCGCGCTGGTGGCGCCACGCTTGGCGTATGCCGATATCCTGCGACGGCAGGAGCGTTATGTCGAGGCGGCCGAGGGCTATGGCCTGGTCATCGACCGGATCACCAGCCCTGCCGCCACGGACTGGGCGCTATACTACATGCGCGGTGTCTGTCATGAGCGTGCCCGCCAGTGGGCGCTTGCCGAGGCCGATCTGCGGCGGGCGTTGCAGTTGCGGCCGGATGATCCTAATGTATTGAATTATCTGGGTTACTCTCTTCTGGAGCAGGGGCGTGATCTCGCCGAGGCACAGGCGCTGATCGAACGGGCGGTGGAAAAACGCCCGGGCGACGGTTTCATTATCGATTCGCTGGGGTGGGTCCACTACACCGCCGGACGCTATCAGGAAGCGGTTGAGCAGCTGGAAGCCGCCGTCGCCGATCAGCCGGGCGACCCCACCATCAACGAGCATCTGGGGGACGCCTACTGGCGGGTCGGCCGTCAGATCGAGGCCCGGTTCCGCTGGCGTGCCGCGCTTGACTGCGAACCCGATCCCGACCAGGCGCGTCGCCTGAAGGACCGGATCGAGTGGGGGCTGGACCTGGCCCTGTCGACGGCGCGCAACGGCCGCTGACGCCGGGCCGCCATGACCGTCGCCGCGCCCGCGCCCATCGTGGAAACCGCCCGCGCCAAGCTCAATCTCATGCTGCATGTGGTGGGTCGGCGGGCCGATGGCTATCATCTGCTTGAATCGCTGTTCGCGTTCACGCGGTTCGGGGATGTCCTGACCATTGAGGCCGCCGACAGCCTGTCGCTCACCATCCAGGGGCCGTTCGCGCCAACACTGGCGACGTCGGCTGACGATAACCTTGTCGTGCGGGCGGCGCGTCGTCTGGCGGAGGCGGCGGGACTTCCCGCGGCGGGCGCGGCGATCCGGCTGGAGAAGCGCATTCCGGTGGCGGCTGGACTGGGCGGCGGATCCGCCGACGCGGCGGCGACCCTGCGTGGATTGAACCGGCTGTGGGGGCTTGGCTGGTCGCCGGAACGCCTCGCGGCGCTGGCGGCGGCATTGGGCGCGGACGTTCCGGCATGTGTGCACAGCCGGCCGATGTGGGGCACGGGCGTCGGTGACATCCTGCGTCCGGCACGGCTGGCCTGGTCATCACTGCCGGTGCTGCTGGCCAATCCGCGATGGCCGCTGGCCACGCCCAGCGTCTTCAAGGCCTTCCGGGAGGCGGCGCTGCCCTTCTCCGCGCCATTGGCCGGGGCGGAGGCGGCGGTGACCGTCGCGGCGCTGGCCGGGTGGCGTAATGATCTGGAAGCGGCGGCGAGCCTGTGCGCGCCGGAGGTGATGGCGCTGGGCCGCGCGCTGGCGCACCAGCCGGGCGTCAGGCTGGCACGGATGGCGGGTTCCGGCCCCAGCTGGTTCGCCGTGTTTGAGAGCGGCGATGACATGGCGCGGGCATGCGATGCCCTGGGTGCCACCCACCCCGGGTGGTGGTTGCAGCCCAGCGAGATCAAGGGTTGTGCCTCGACCGGCGTCGAGGAATGAGCGCTGGCGGCGCCGGGCTCGCTTGACGCTGATTTTTCCGCTCTCTATCAGCCATGGTCGGCAGTAGCATCGCAGGGGGACACCAGGTGGCCGTCGGGAAGTACAGTCAGCGTGGGTCGCTGGTGAAGGCTGGCGTGGTTGTTCTCCGGCATATGCGGGAGTACCTTGGCGCCATGGCGCTGGCGACGATCGCGTTGGCGACGCCCGCAGGTGCACAGCAGATCGACCCGGCGGTTCTGCAGCGGTTGCAGGGGCAGCTGGGTGCCAGCACGCAGCCGCTGCAACCCCAGATGTCACCCCTCGATCAGGCCCGGCAGCGGGACGTGGGCGCCAATACCACGGCGGTCCTCGCCGATGATGGCGGCCCGACCCCGGCCGAGCGCACGCTGCGGGACATGGAAGCGCAGAAGAAGATCGTCGAGGCCTACGAGCCCTCGGCGGTGGAGAAATATTTTCAGTCCCGTGCCGCCGAAGTGAGCCTGCGTCAGTTCGGCTATGATCTGTTTTCGACGGTGACAGCCACGGATGGCGCGTTGGTGGGGCGGGTCGGTGACGACTATGTGGTCGGCGTCGGTGACGAGCTGGTAGTGAGTTTCCAGGGCAGCACGTCGCGCAGTCTGACCGTACGCGTTGATCGTGAAGGACGCCTGATCGTCGATCAGTTGCCGCCAATCCCTGCCGCCGGCCGGCGTCTGGGCGAGGTCCGTCGCAGCCTTGAGGACGCGACCCGGCGGACCCTGCTTGGCACCGACGTCTATCTGTCGGTTGGCTCCGTGCGGGCGATCTCCGTGGTGGTCGGCGGGGAGGTGGAAAAGCCGGGTCAGTACACCCTGACGTCGCTGGCGGATGTGATGACGGCGCTGGGGCGCGCGGGAGGGGTGAAGCCCAGCGGGTCGCTGCGGCAGGTGAGGGTCAGCCGCGGCGGCGCCATGCTGACCGTCGATCTCTACGGGTTGCTGGGCATTGGCGGCGTGCCGACCGTTCGCTTGCAGGACGGTGACCGGATCATCGTGCCTGCGGTCGGGCGTACCATGGCGATTGTGGGCGCCGTCGCGCGGCCGGCAATCTTCGAGTTGCCCGCGGGCAGCGCGGCGCCAACCCTTGCCCAGGCGCTGGCGATGGCAGGCGGCACGCTGCGCCCCAGCGGCAATGATTTTACCGTGCAGCGGATCGATGGTGACGGCCGGGAACACGCCCTGCAGCTGAAGGGCATGTCCAGCGCGCTGCAGGCCGGCGACATCCTGATCGTGGCTCCCCGCGAACGCGGTGTGAGCGGCCGGGTGTTCCTTGACGGGTTCGTCGACAGCCCCGGGCCGCGAGCATTGGCGGCGGCGCCTTCGGTCAAGGTTCTGCTGGGGTCGCCGCAGAACATGAAGTTCGGCAGCTATCTGCCGATGGCGGTGTTGATCCGTCGCGACGAGGTGACAAACGCGCAGGTTTACACCGGCCTCAACCTGTTCGACATTTTTCACAATGACCAGGATGTGCCATTGCGCAGCGAGGACCGGCTGATCGTTCTGGGCGCGCCGCATATCGCCTTCCTGCAAAGCGTGGATGTACGCAAGATCGTCCTCGGCCAGCCTAACCCCAAACCTCAGTGCCGGTCGCTGCTGGCGCTGGAGGCGTTGGTGCAGGACAGTCAGTCCGACCGTTTCAGCGCGGCGGTGCGCGGTTCCTTCCTCATGGACAGTGGCGATTCAGTGCAGGTGAGCGGCGCCGCCGTCACTCAGCGCGGGCAGGCGATCATTGGTGCGGACCCGAACCAGATGGCCGCCAGGAGCGGCACCATCGAGGGCGTTGCAGCGACGATCGCGACGCCGCTGGATGTCGAGGACGTGTGCCCCGAGCTGTTCGAGAAGGAAACCGGTGTCCTGCCTTTCCTGCTGGAAAATCTGGTGGTGGCCGGCGGCAACGTGCGGCGCCCGGGTGTCTATCCCCTGTGGGGGGTGATCCCGGCGGCGACGTTGGCGCGGGTGGCCGAAGGTCTGACCGGGCGTGCCGACCGGATCTCGATCGATCTCACCAATGCCGACCCCTATGGTCGCTCGACGCGCCAGACATCGATCGAGGGGACGCTCGACACCCTCATGGCGGTCCAGGTGGCATCCGGCGACGATGTGCGCTTCAACAGCGTGCAGCCGCAGTTCGAGGCCGGTGCGGTGCTGCTCTCGGGTGAGTTCGCCCGGCCGGGGCTCTATACCATCCGCAAGGGCGAGAAGCTGTCGGAACTGATGGCTCGGGCCGGTGGCCTGAGCGAACATGCCTATCCCTACGGGGCGGTTTTCACCCGGCGAAGTGTCAAGCTGGCCCAGCAGGAGGGCTTCCGGCGCACGGCCCGTGAACTTAACGCGGCGCTGCTGTCGATGTCGGCGCGCAAGAACGTGACGGGCGATTCGCTGGCCGCGGCCACGCAACTGGCGCAAAGCTTCGCCTCGGTGGACGCACCGGGCCGGATGGTGGTGGAAGCCGACCCCAGGGTGCTGGCGTTGAAGCCCGACGTCGATACCGTGCTGGATGCCGGCGATGCCATCTTCATGCCCAAGCGGCCGAACTTCGTGCTGTCGCTGGGCGATGTCCTCAATCCCGGTGCGCTGCAGTTCGAGGCGGGCAAGGGGGTCGACGACTATCTGCGCGAGGCCGGCGGTATCCAGCGTACGGCTGACGAAGACCGGGTATTTCTTGTCTATCCCAACGGCGTGGCCAAGCCGATCAAGGTCTCGGGCTGGTTGCGGCGTGGCAATATCGTGGTGCCCCCGGGCAGCACCATTGTCGTGCCGAAGGACGTCGATCCGCTCTACACCCTTGATGTCGTTA
The DNA here is from genome assembly GCA_963205175.1 of Pseudomonadota bacterium. Taxonomy (GTDB): domain Bacteria; phylum Pseudomonadota; class Alphaproteobacteria; order Sphingomonadales; family Sphingomonadaceae; genus CAUJIW01. Next base: position 8,426 of record CAUJIW010000093.1, on the reverse strand, counting down.
AGGATGTAGCGACAATTGTGGGGCAATTTGCCACCTCGATCGCGGCGATTGCTGTCATTGCCAGCAACAATTGACGCGTAACAGGACGAGAATCGATGGCATTTCGTGTGCCGTGGTTCGGAAGAGGGGAAAGAAGTTATGACCGCCCAGCTTGGCGCTAAGACGCGCGTTGCCGTCATTGGTCTCGGATATGTCGGGCTGCCGCTGGCGGTGGCCCTGGCGCGCCACTTCGATACCATCGGCCTCGACATCAATCAGGGTCGCATCGAGGAACTGCGTCGCGGCTTCGATCGCACCGACGAGGTACCCGAAGATGTCATGAAGGCCAGCGCGCTCAAGCTGACCAGCGCCGTCGAGGACTGCCGGGGCGCCGAGTACTTCATTGTCACCGTGCCGACGCCCGTCGACGCCGACAACATGCCTGACCTCAAGCCGGTGATTTCCGCCTGCCGCAGCGTCGGTTCGGTCCTTGAGGCCGGTAGCCGTGCTGTCGTCGTGTTCGAGAGCACGGTCTATCCGGGCGTCACCGAGGATATCTGCGGCCCCGAGCTGGAGCGGGTCTCCGGCCTCAAGCGCGGCGTGGATTTCTTCCTGGGCTACAGCCCCGAGCGGATCAATCCCGGCGACCGGGAGCACACCGTCGACCGCATCACCAAGGTCATTTCGGGCGAGAACCCCGACGTGCTGGAGCAGCTGGCCGAGCTTTATGGTCGCGTCACCACCGGCGGCGTGTTCCGGGCCAAGAACATCAAGGCGGCGGAAGCGGCCAAGGTGATCGAGAACGCCCAGCGGGATATCAACATCGCCTTCATCAACGAAGTGGCGATGATTTTCCAGCGCATGGGCCTGTCAGCCTACGACGTGCTGGAAGCCGCGGGCACCAAGTGGAACTTCCTCAAGTTCTCGCCGGGCCTGGTTGGTGGTCACTGCATCGGCGTCGATCCCTATTACCTCTCGTTCCGCGCCCAGCAGCTGGGCCATGACCCCGAGGTCATCCTGGCCGGTCGGCGCATCAATGATGGCATGGGGCGCTACGTCGCCGACAGCGTCAGCGAGGGCCTGGCGAAAGGCTCGCGCATCCTGGTGCTGGGCCTGACCTTCAAGGAGAACGTGCCTGATCTGCGCAACTCCAAGGTGGTCGATGTGATCCGCCGGCTGGAGGAAAACGGCCATGTCGTGCGCGTGCATGACCCGCTGGCGGACCAGCACGAGGCGGAAGAGGAATACGGCCTGAACCTGCTGCGCCGCAAGGCCGATATCCGCCTGGATGATCTGGCGCGTGCAGCCGAGAAGGAGCCCTTCGACGCCGTTGTCGCCGCCGTGCCGCACAAGGTCTATGCCGACATGACCGCGAGCCAGGTGGCGGCTCTGGTACGACCGGGTGGCCTGGTTGCCGACATCAAGGGCATGTGGCGCGATCTCGATCTGGGCGACGGCTATCGCCGCTGGCAGCTGTAGGGGATATTGCTGTCGGTTGGGCCGTCAGCCGGCTGACGGCCACAGGCGCAGCGTCTTGCCCGTCAGGCGGTAGACGACGAGGCCCAGCCATTCGTGCGCGGCGCTGTCGACCAGCGCCAGGTTGCGGCCGGGATTGAATGAAAGCATGCGCTTGCCGTCCGTGTCCGGTCGGGTGCGATAGTCGACGGGCAGGGGAATGACGGGCGTGCCGATCGCCTCGAAACACAGCACCGCCCGTGGCAGATGGTAAGCCGATGTCACCAGCAACGGCCGTGTCCTGCCGTCGGCACGCAGGCGACGACTGACCATCAGAGCGTTTTCAAACGTGTTCCGGCTGTCGCTGACCAGAACCAGCTGATGGTCGGGGACGCCCATGGCGAGAGCGGTGTGGCGCATGATGTCGATGTCCCGCACGCCATCCTGGTTTTGGAGGCCGCCTACGAGATAGAGGCGCGCGCCCGGCAGTCGGCGCGCCAGTGCAATGCCGGTGAGCATGCGTTCGGCTCCATCGCGGTATTCGCCTGCCAGTCCGGCCGGCATCGCCAGTTGTTCGGCGCCTGAAAGGACGACGATTGCCGTTGCGTCCGACACATTGTCCGGTGCCGTGAAGCGTGTCTCCAGCGGCCGCATGAACCAGTCGCCGGTCGGCGCGACGGCGATTGCCAGCCAGAGCAGGGCGTCGACGAGGAGGATGCGCTTTGCCCAGCCCGCCTTGCGGGTCAGCAGCAAGGCGGTGCCAAGGAGCGCCAGCCAGATGGCGATCGCTCCCGGTGTCAGAAACGCCCACAGCAGATAGTTGAGAGTCATGGGGAGCGCCCTCCCTCACTACGCCTGCCGATGCTCTCGCCGGAGAGCGGTCGTCAGCGGCTTATGCCATGATAGTCCAGGAACCAGTCGACGAACTTGGGGACGCCGACATCGATGGGCGTGGTGGGCATGTAGCCGAGATCCCCCTGGATGGCGGAGATATCGGCGTAGGTTTCCTTCACATCGCCAGGCTGCATCGGGTGCATTTCACGAATTGCCTTGCGGCCCAGCGCGCCTTCCAGCACCTCGATCATGCGCAGCAGCGGCTCCGAACGGTGATTGCCGATGTTGTAGAGGCGGTGCGGGGTGATGGAGCCGCCAGCCTTGGGCTGGCCATCGTCGGGCGGCGGATTGTCAAGGCACGCGACGATGCCGCTGACGATGTCGTCGACAAAAGTGAAGTCGCGGAACATGTCGCCGTGGTTGAATACCTTGATCGGCTCGCCCTTCAGGATGGCATCGGTGAACAGCCAGAGCGCCATGTCGGGCCGGCCCCACGGTCCATAGACGGTGAAAAAGCGCAGGCCGGTCTGCGGCACCCGGTACAAATGACTGTAAACCTCGCTCATTAGTTCGTCGGATTTCTTCGTTGCGGCGTACAGCGAAACCGGATGATCGACCCGGTCCTCGACAGCGAAGGGCAGCTTGGTATTGCTGCCGTATACCGATGAGGAAGATGCGTAGACGAGATGCTTGAGCTTGTCGTTGTGCCGGCAGAATTCGAGAATGTTCAGATGGCCGATCAGATTGGATGAAACATACGCATGCGGGTTGGTCAGCGAATAACGCACACCGGCCTGAGCACCGAGGTGGATGACACGGTCAATATTGTGATGCTGCAGGGCGTTTGAAAGAGCGGCGGTGTCAGCGAAGTCAACCTTGCAGAACTGGAACCCGTTGTGGCGCGATAGCAGCTGATCAAGCCGAGATTTCTTCAGTTCGACACTGTAATAATCGTTGAGATTATCGATGCCCAGTACTTGCTCACCACGGGCAAGAAGCCGAAGCGACACATGGTAGCCGATAAATCCTGCCGCACCCGTAACGAGGATCGTCATATTCTTGCCTGACATCTGAGAGAGGGTTAGTGGAGTGGTCGGTATTGGTTTGAGCACATTGTACGTGCCGATCTGTTAATCGAGCGTGACGCCGGACGCAACGACGGCATGCTGGCGATCCGCCGGACGGGCGGCCATCGCCAGGGATGGCGCGGGAGAGCGCGGGAGGGATGCAAGTGCAGCTGCTGATAATCGTGGCTGGCGCCGTCTTGTTTTCGCTGCTGGTTGGAGTCCTTGCCCAGCCGATCGGCAGGCTGCTGGGTCTGCTGGACTATCCGGACCCCCATGGCGGGCGCAAACGTCATGACAGGATCACGCCGCTGGTTGGCGGCTCGGCGGTGATGGTTCCCGCCCTGGTGACCATCGCCTGGCTGGCCTGGTCGATGGCCGGGGTGCCGGGCGGCGCCGCAACCGATATCGGTTGGCTGGGCCTGGCGGCCGGGAGTGTCTACCTGCTGGGCGTCACCGATGATCGTTTTAATCTGTCCGCGATGCCGCGCCTGCTGGTGACCGTCAGCGTCTTTGCGCTCATCATGATGGTGCGGTCGGAATTCGCGATCGGCCATCTGCGCTTCAGCGCATTCCCGTTTCCTGTCGCGCTGGGCGACTTCGGTCCCCTGTTCACGCTGCTGTGCCTGGTCGGGCTGCTCAACGCCGTCAACATGGCCGATGGCAAGAATGGCCTGGTGATCGGCCTCGCGCTGATCTGGACGGCATGCATCGGCGCCTATGCCGGGCCCGATGTCCAGTATGTGCTGGCGGCTCTGGGTGCCGCGCTTGCAGTGGCCCTGGTCTTCAACATGTATGGTCGCTTTTTCCTGGGAGATGGTGGCAGCTATGGCTTGTCGGCGTTGCTGGGCTTGCTGGCGATCTACGTCTACAACGACCCGACCGCGGGCCTGTCCGCGGGCCGCATCGCCGTCTGGTTTGCCATACCGGTGCTGGATTGCGTGCGGTTGATGCTGATGCGCGCCAGCAAGGGGCGCTCGCCCTTCAGTGGTGACCGGGAGCATTTGCATCATCTGCTTGGCAAGCTGCTGGGCTGGCCACGCGGTTTGCTGGCATACTGGCTGATGGTGGGGCTGCCCTGCCTGGCGACGTTCCTGTTTCCCGGCAACAGCCTGGGCATTCTGCTCATCGAGGTGCTGGGCTATGCCACGTTCATCGCCGTGGTGTATCGCCGACAGGTGACGGCCCGGGCCTAGGTGTTTGCCAGCCGTTGGCAGGCAGGCCATTGGCGGGCGGGCCTGGAATCCGGGCCGGTGGGTTGGGCAGGGGGGCTGGCGGCGTCTGCGTGACACGTTTGCCGCACTGTTTTTGAGGAGCGCGGGAAAGGACTTTTCTCGACGAAACTTGCCGCTATAGTGCGCGCCCATCCTGCTGGGGCGTAGCCAAGCGGTAAGGCAGCGGTTTTTGGTACCGCCATTCCCAGGTTCGAATCCTGGCGCCCCAGCCATTCGCCGGCATCCGTACGACCTGCCACCTCGCCGCCCTTGCCGGCGTTTCTCGTTCATGGCCGTCCGCCCTTGTTGTCACCGTTCGTCGCCCGGCGTGGCCGGGATGTGGGGCGGCCTTGCGGGAGCGCCTGGCCGCCGGTGTGGCACCTGCGGCGGATGGTCACTTCTGTCCGGACGGATCGTGATTAAGCAAAAGTAACTGTAGGCGCATGGCGCGAGAATCGTATAGAGTTCACGAAGTTAAGTCAGCGTGGCGGGAAAAGGGTGAACAAGCGGCCTAAACCGCCGGTTGGTCATTGCTGAGGGGCAAGACAATGAAGTGGCGAGACCGGCGGGGCCGTTAAGGTTCTGGCGGCAGCCGCCTGACCGTCGGCGTGGGGCAAGTTCGCCGCCGGCACCCTTCGCAGCATGACAGTGCCCGTTCCCGGCGGCTGCAATGCAAGAGGGGGCAAACCGTCATGACCAGGGCCGCGCTTGGCAAGCTTCGCCATCAATACTGGCTGGTGCTGCGTCGCTGCGCGCTGCTCAACGCCATGGCGTTCGCGGCGGGCCCGGTGCTTGGCCTCGCGCCGGCGATGGCCCAGTCGGTGGTGGCGGACGGTCGGACCGCGACATCGGTAACGACGCAGGGCGCAATCACCGACGTCCGTACCGGCACGGTGTCGGGGGCCAACGCTTTCAACAGCTTCCAGCGCTTCGGCGTCGACGGCGGCAACACTGTCAACCTGCACCTGCCGACCGGTACGCTGAACCTGGTCAACCTGGTCAGCGGCGGTGAGGTCAGCCGGATCGACGGCACGCTGAACGCGGTGCTGGATGGCGCGCGCGTCGGCGGCAACGTGTTCTTCTTCAACCCGTCCGGCGTGCTGGTGGGGGCGGGCGGCACCATCAACGTCGGTGCCCTGACGCTGGCGACGCCCACGCGCGCCTGGGTCGACGATTTCTTCGGCGCCGATAGCTTGCCTCGCCCCGAGGCGGTCGGTCAGGCGCTCGATGTCACCATGCCGATCGACGGCACCGGACTGATCCGGGTGGCGGGGCGAATCAATGCCGAGCGCGCGGTGGTGCTGGCCGGCGGCGAGATCGTCGTCACCGGCAGCATCCAGACCGGCGCCCGCTTCGGCGCCACCCCGGCGCTGGGCTTTGCCGACGTCGTCAACACCAGCGGCCTGGTCAATGCCGACCGGATCGTGGTCGAGGGCGGCAGCATCCGCATCCTGGCGTCGGGGGCGGCGACCATCGACGGCGAACTGGTGGCCGACGGTGGCAACGGTGTTGATGCCGGCAGCGTCGCGGTTGGCGCCGAGAGCATCACCCTGGGCGAGTCGGCGCGGGTGTCGGCGCGCGGCCATGGCGCCGGGTCGGATGGCGGCCAGGTGGCGGTCCTGGCGACGGGCGATGTGCGGATGTCCGGTGGAGCGACCATCGACGTGCGCGGCGGCGAGGTGTCCGGCGACGGCGGCTTCGCGGAGGTGAGCGGCGCGCAGTCGGTGACGCTGGACGGTGGCCGCTTCCTCGGCGCGGCCACGCAGGGCAAGGCAGGCGCCTTCCTGATCGATCCGGAAGACCTCACCGTCAGTGCCAATACCTACAGCGATGGCGCCGACCTGACGCTGGAAGCCGACGACGTGTTGACAGTGGCGGCAGGCGTCACCGTTTCGACGCGCGCTGTCGGCGACAGTGCCGCGGCGCGACTCGACCATGGCGTGGCGGCATCGGTCGGCAACTCCGGCGCCCTGACGCTTAACGCGCGGGAAATCAACCTGGAATCCGGCAGCCGGCTGCTGGCCCAGGCGACCGGCGGCTTCACCGCCGGGACCGTCACGCTGGCGGCCAAGGACGAGGCGGGCACCCGCTACGATCCGTTCGAGGAATTCTCGTTCGAGACCCGGACCGCCGGCATCACGCTCGACAATGCGATCATCAAGGGCGGCGCGGTCAGCCTGACCGCCAGCAGCAGCACCGATGTCGCGCTGCCGGAGGATTTCCTCGGCTCCAACGGCGTGTTCAACCTGTTCATCGACAAGTTCAAGGAAAGCCTGGCCAGCTTCGCCGGGCAGGCCGCCGGCCGCAAGAGCACCACGCTGGATCTGGCGCAGAATCTGCGCCTGGCAGTGGGGTTCACCCGTGCCAAGGCGACCTCGACCATCACGCTCAAGGGCGGCAGCCTGGTGGAAGGCGCTGGCGACGTCACGCTGGATGCCACCGCCAACGCCATTGCCACAGTAGAGGCCTCCGGGCCGAAGTTCGGCTTCGGCTATGCCGAAGCCGATGGCACTGCGACCATCGCCATCGGGGATGGCAGCACCGGGGCCACCGTGCGGTCGACGGCGGGCGACGTGTCGATCACATCCAAGACGGTGACCAATGTCACCTCCGACATCACCACCGAGATTTCGGTCCAGGATGACAACAACAGCTCGCGGATTGAACGGATTCCCACCGATCTGGTGCTCGCGCTCGGGTTCTCCGACAGCACCAGCAGCGTGACCGTGGCCAGCGGCGGCCTGGTCGAAGGCCTGGCGGCCGACAAGGCCGTCACGGTCAGCGCGCTCAGCGAGAAGGATATGAAGGTCTCGGCCGCCGGCGGCGGCATGGAGGACGTGCTGGGTGCGGCGGTCGCGGTATCGCGCTCGGATGTCGCCACCAGTGCGACCGTCGCGGCGGGCGGCACGGTACGCGGCGCCGGCGATGTGACGGTGAGTGCCGAACACACCACCAACAGCAATGAGACCAGCGCCAATGTCGAGATCGGCGATCAGCGGGTGAAATCGCTCGACGAGATCATCTCGACCGTGCGCGACGACAAGATCAAGGCGGCGCTCGACAGCTGGGAAGCGCGGACCAAGACCGACGACACCACCAAGAACGCCGTCAGCGACGACGTCAAGACGACCTCCGACAACGCCACCACCGAAAGCGGCTCGACGGCGGACGAGACCAAGCAGGCCGGCGGCTTCGCCAAGTCGATCGGTATTGCCGCGACATCTGCGGTGGCGCTGTCGGACAACAACGCCACCACCACCATCCGCGGCACCGTGGAATCCGGCGGTGATGCCACCATTTCCTCGAAGATCGAGGATGCCATGTCCAACACCGCCAGTTCGCGCTTCGGCGCGGAAGGCGAGGACGACGGCAGCACCAACCAGAAGAAGACCGCCGTCGCCGCCGCTGTTCTTGTCAGCGATTATCGCAACAAGGCGGAAACCCTGATCACCGGCAGCGGCGCCAAGGTCGACGCCGCCGGCGCGCTCAACATCCTGTCGGCGGTTACGATTCCCTACGAGATCAACTGGGGCGACTTCTCCGATCTCGCCAGCGGCTGGGACAGCCTGAACGAGCGGATGGACGACACGCTGGGCATCCGCGACATCTTCTTCACCAACTGGGCGCAGGCGGAAGCGGAAGGCGAGACCACCAGCATTGCCGGCTCGGCCAACGTGATGTTCGTCACCAACAAATCCTATGCCCGCGTCACCGACGGTGCCCAGGTCAACCAGGACGCGGCGTTCCGTACCGCCGACCAGATCGTCACGCTGAGCGCCACCACTGAGGCCGACACCTGGAATCTCGCCGGTGTCATCGACTTCTTCTTCAAGTTCGCCGATCCCGACCAGCTCAAGAAGCTTGGCCGTACCAAGAGCGG
>CAUJIW010000092.1 GCA_963205175.1 Pseudomonadota bacterium | reverse complement strand
CATCCCGCTGATGGGGCTCGCCGTGCTGGTGGTACGGCGGCTGACCATCCTGTTCGCCGACCGGCGGCGCGGCCTTGCCGGTTCCCGGCTGCATATCCGCATGGTCGGCCTGTTCTCGCTGGTCGCCATCCTCCCCACCATCCTGGTGGTGGTGTTTGCCTCGATGCTGTTCCAGTTCGGCCTGCAGTTCTGGTTCTCCGACCGGGTGCGCACCGTGCTCGACAACGCCGACCAGGTGGCGCAGGCCTATGTGCTGGAGAACCGCGACCGCATCCGCGGCGATATTCTCGCCATGGCGTGGGATCTGAGCCGGCAGGCGCCCCAGCTGGGGACCGACAACCGCGCCTTCGCCGATGTGGTGCAGTGGCAGGCGCTGGCCCGCGATCTCTCGGAAGCCATCGTGTTCCGGATCGCCGACGACCGCCAGATGGACGTCGTTGCCCGTGTCCGGCTCGACCCCAATGTCAACACCGCGCGCCTGCCCGAGGCCGAGGTCAACCGCGCCGCCACCGGCGTGGTGGTGGTGCTGGAAGGGCAGGGCGAGGATAACAACCGGGTTCAGGCCCTGATCAAGCTGGAACCCTACCGCAATACCTTTCTCTATGTCAGTCGCAAGGTGGCGCCGCAGGTGCTCGACCAGGTGGCACGCACCCAGTCGGCGTTGTCGGACTACCGTCAGCTGGTGCAGCGCCGCAAGGATCTGGAACTGCGCTTCAACATCTCGCTGGTGGTGGTGTCGGTCATCATCCTGCTGATATCCATCTGGGCGGCCCTGTGGCTCGCCAACCGGCTGGTGGCGCCGATCGGCCGACTGGTGCGCGCGGCCGACAAGGTCGGGCGCGGTGACCTGTCGGCACGGGTGCCGGCCCGCGGCAGCCCGGACGAAATCGGCGTGCTGGCGCGTGCCTTCAACCGCATGACCTCGCAGCTGCAGACGCAGACCAACGCGCTGATCGCCGCCAACGCCCAGGCCGAAAGCCGTCGCCGCTTCACCGAAACCGTCTTGTCCGGTGTTTCCGCCGGTGTGCTGGGCGTGTCGGCCGAGGGTATCATTACGCTGCCCAACCGCTCGGCGGCGGAGCTGCTGGCCAGCGAGGAAAGCGAACTGGTCGGCCAGATGCTGGCGGTGGCGGTGCCGGAACTGCAGGCCCTGGTGGACATCGCCCGCGCGTCGCCGGAACGTCGCTCGCGCGGCGAGGTCACGCTTGACCGCGAGGGCGTCAACCGGACATTCCTGGTGCAGGTCAGCCCCGACTCCGCCGCCACCGGCGCCAGCGGCTGGGTGATCACGTTCGATGACATCACCCAGCAACTGGCGGATCAGCGTCAGGCCGCGTGGTCGGACGTCGCCCGGCGCATCGCCCACGAGATCAAGAACCCGCTCACGCCGATCCAGCTGTCGGCCGAACGGCTGCGGCGCAAGTATCTGAAGGAAATCGTCTCCGACCCGCAGACCTTTGCCGCCTGCACCGACACCATCGTCCGCCAGGTCGGCGATCTGCGCCGCATGGTGGACGAGTTCTCGTCCTTCGCCCGGATGCCCAAGCCGGTGTTTCGCACCGAGTCGATCGCCGAAATCACCCGGCAGGCGATGTTCCTCCAGGAAGTGGCGCATACCGACGTCCGCTTCACGCTCGACGTGCCCAACGGGCTGCCAACCATGATCTGCGATCGTCGCCAGCTCGGCCAGGCGATCACCAATCTGGTCAAGAACGCCATCGAGGCAACACGGGCGCGCGCGCCGGACGCCGGCGGGCCGCCGGCCATCGACGTATCGATCAGTGTGGAGGACGACTGGCTGACGCTGCGGATCGCCGACAATGGCGTCGGTCTGCCGCAAGATCTGCGCAACAGGCTGACCGAGCCCTATGTCACGACGCGGGCGAAGGGAACCGGGCTCGGCCTGGCGATCGTGAAGAAGATCGTGGAGGACCACGGGGGAGAACTGACGCTGACGGACCGGGCGGGAGGCGGCGCCGTCGCGGAACTGCGTTTCAATCTGGCGGCGATCATGCCGCCTGGCGATGAGAGCGAGCCGACGGGTGGTACACCCTCGGACCTGTCGAAGGTGAGTCATGGCGCTTGATATTCTGGTTGTGGACGATGAGGCTGACATCCGGGAGCTGGTCTCCGGCGTGCTGCAGGACGAAGGCTACGAGACCCGCACCGCCGCCGACAGCGATTCCGCGCTGGCCGCGATCGCCGAGCGCCGGCCGTCCCTGCTGATCCTCGATATCTGGCTGCAAGGCAGCCGCCTGGACGGGCTGGAACTGCTGGCGCTGGTGAAGGAGCGTGATCCGTCGCTGCCGGTCATCATGATCTCCGGCCATGGCAACGTCGAGACCGCGGTCGCCGCCATCAAGCGCGGCGCCTATGATTTCATCGAAAAACCGTTTGAGGCGGACCAGCTCATCCTGCTGGTGCAACGCGCCACCGAGACCGAACGACTGAAGCGCGAGAACGAGGAACTGCGCGAACGCGCCGGCATGGATCTCGAACTCACTGGCAATTCCGCCGCCATCACCACGGCGCGCAACACCATCCGCAAGGTGGCGCCCACCGGCAGCCGGGTGCTGATCACGGGGCCCGCCGGTTCCGGCAAGGAGGTCGCGGCCCGCCTGCTGCATCTGTGGTCCCCGCGCAGCGGCGCGCCGTTCGTGGTCATTGGCGCCGCCAGCATGGAGCCGGAGCGGGTGGAGGTGGAACTGTTCGGCCTCGAACGCGACGGCGTGGTGGTCAAGACCGGCCTGTTCGAACAGGCCCACGGCGGCAGCCTGTTCCTCGATGAAGTAGGGGACATGCCGCTGCACACCCAGGCCAAAGTGCTGCGTGTCCTTACCGAACAGGTGTTCCAGCGCGTCGATGGCACCCGCAACGTCAAGGTCGACGTCCGGGTGATCAGCGGCTCGTCCAAGGATCTGCGTCAGGAAATCGCCGCCGGACGCTTCCGCGAGGATCTGTTCTACCGCCTCAACGTGGTGCCGATCCGGATGCCGGCGCTCGCCGAACGGCGGGAGGATATCCCGCCGCTGGTCGAGATGTTCCTCAAACGACTGTCGGTCGCTCGCGCCCGCCGGGCGCCCCGTGTCAACGCCGACGCGCTCGCCGCGCTCCAGACATACGACTGGCCGGGCAACGTCCGGCAGCTGCGCAATGTCGTCGAGCGGACACTGATTCTCGCCCCCAGCGAGGATGTCAGCGAGATTGACCTTTCCATGCTGCCCCCGGAACTGGTGGCGGAACCGGCGCGACTGTTCCCCAGCGAGGCGGCCCAGTCGATCATGGGCACCACGCTGCGGGAAGCGCGAGAGGCTTTCGAGCGGGAGTATCTGCGGGTGCAGATCCGCCGTTTCTCCGGCAATATTTCCCGCACCGCGGCCTTCATCGGCATGGAGCGTTCGGCATTACACCGCAAGCTCAAGGCATTGGGCCTGAGCGACGAGGATCGCCCGCTCGACGAATAGGCCTGCCCGACCTCGCGCTCATAACTGACCGACCGCCGGACATCCGACCAATAGTCAGTGGTCGGGGGGGTTGTATTTCTCCTGGCGCACTGCCATAAATAGAGGGCGAAAGTGTCGCTATAACAAGCTGCTAGCAATCGGACTCATAATAATCTCTCGGCTCAGGCCAAATACCGAGGTCGCAGGTCGGAATTTGCTAGATACAACTGGAGTCAAGCGAGGGCTTGAATGGCTGAAAAATCCAATAATCTTCAAGACGTCTTCCTCAACACCGTCCGCAAGAGCAAGACCCCCGTCACCATGTTTCTTGTGAATGGCGTGAAGCTTCAGGGCGTCATCACCTGGTTTGACAATTTCTCGGTTCTGTTGCGCCGCGATGGTCATTCTCAGCTGGTTTACAAGCATGCGATCTCGACGGTCATGCCAGCGGCCCCGATCTCGCTGTTCGAGGCCGAAACCACGGGCGAGGGGGACTGACCACGCCCTTGCCGACGCCATCGTCCAGCACGGCGAAAGCTCAAACCGGGCCCGCGTCATCGTATGGTGACGCGGGCTCTTTTGGTGCGACCGCCATCGTCGTCCACATCGACCTGAAGTCAACGCAGCGCGCTGACCACGCGCGCTCGGTGCAGGCCGAACTGGAGGAGGCGGTGGGACTCGCCGAGGCCATCGCCCTGAACGTGGTGGCAGCGCAGGTCATCGCCGTGCGCAAGGCGCGCCCCGGCACGCTGCTGGGCACCGGCCAGCTTGACCAGCTGGCGGCGCTGGTCAAGGAGCATGACGCGGCGCTGGTGGTCATTGATGGCGCGGTATCACCGATCCAGCAGCGCAACCTTGAAAAGGCGCTGGAGGCGAAGGTTATCGACCGGACCGGCCTGGTGCTGGAGATTTTCGGCGAACGCGCCCAGACCCGCGAGGGTACGCTGCAGGTGGAACTGGCGCATCTGATGTACCAGCAGAGCCGGCTGGTGCGCTCCTGGACCCACCTTGAGCGCCAGCGCGGCGGCTTCGGCTTCCTCGGCGGCCCCGGCGAGACCCAGATCGAGACCGACCGCCGGCTGATCCGGGAGCGTATCGCCAAGCTGCGGCGCGAGCTTGAGGATGTCCGCCGCACCCGGGCGCTGCACCGTCAGCGCCGCCAGCGCGCACCCTATCCGGTGGTGGCGCTGGTCGGCTACACCAACGCCGGCAAATCGACCCTGTTCAACAAGGTGGCGGGCGCCGAGGTGATGGCCAAGGACTTGCTGTTCGCCACCCTTGACCCCACCATGAGGGCGATCAGGCTCGGCCGGGAGGACAAGGTGATCCTTTCCGACACCGTGGGGTTCATCTCCAACCTGCCGACCCAGCTGGTGGCCGCCTTCCGGGCAACGCTGGAGGAAGTGATCGAGGCCGATATCATCCTGCATGTCCGCGACGTCTCCCACCCCGACAGTGAGGCGCAGAAAGCCGACGTGCTGAGGGTGCTCGAAGAGCTCGGCGTTCTCGACGACGACGGCCCCACTCTGGTCGAGGTGCTGAACAAGGTTGACCTGCTGCCAGTCGAGGAGCGCGACGCGGTCCTGGCCCAGGCGGCCCGCCACAAGGATGTGGTGGCGGTGTCGGCACTGACGGGCGAGGGGCTCGATACCCTTCGGGAACGGCTGGCGGACCAGCTATACGCCCATGCCCGACTGCACGAGATCGAGGTCGACCAGGCCGACGGCCGGCGCATTGCCTGGCTGTACAGCCATGGCGACGTGATTGGTCGCCATGATGGCGAAACCCATGTCCGCCTGCAGGTGCGGCTGAGCCCGGCCGAATTCGGCCGTTACCAGCAGCTGCGCTGAGCCGCCGGCTTCAACCAGCAGCGCCAGCCTTCTTTACCGCCTGCCACAAGGCTTCCATGGCATCGAGATCGAGGTCGGCGAATGCCGGACTGTCCGGCCGGCTGTCCGCCAGTTGCTCCATGGCGCGAAAGCGGCGATCGAACTTGTCCGTCGCGGCCTTCAGCGCCGTCTCGGCGTCGATGTCGAGCTTGCGGGCGAGGTTGACCACCGCGAACAGCAGATCGCCAACTTCCTCCATCTGGTGCGTCACATCGTCCGACGCCATGGCATCGCGGGTTTCCGCCAGTTCCTCGGCGATCTTCGGCAGCACAGCGGCGGCGTCCGGCCAGTCGAAGCCGACACGGGCCGCGCGGGCCTGGACCTTCTGGGCGCGCATCAGCGCGGGCAGGGCGCTCGCCACACCGTCAAGCGCGCTGGGCGACACGGCCGGGGCGGCCTTTGCCGTCCGCTCGGCCGCCTTCATGGCGTCCCAGGCGGCGGTCTGCTCGGCGGCCGTTGCCACCTGTGCCTCACCAAACACATGAGGATGCCGGCGGATCATCTTGGCGGTAATGCCCTCGACCACGTCCGCTACATGGAAAGCACCTTCCTCCTCGGCCATTCGGGCGTGATAGACCACCTGCAGCAGGAGGTCGCCCAGCTCCTCGCGCAGCGCGCCACGGTCGCCACTGGCAATGGCATCGGCAACCTCATAGGCCTCCTCGATGGTATAGGGCGCAATGGTGGCAAAGCTCTGTTCAAGATCCCACGGACAGCCACCATCGGGGTTGCGCAACCGCGCCATCACGTCGACCAGCGCGGCGAAGGCCGTGGCAGCGGAGTCACGTAACTTCTGGTGAAGAGCATCGGACACGTGGTTCATCCCGTATTCAGGGTTAATGCCGGAAATTCGTCCTAGGATATTTCCCGCCCGGCTGAAACCGGCTTTGCCGCTGGCGGCGGGAATGACCGGGCAGAACGAGCAAGACCCAAAGACCAAGGATGACAGATGGATATCGCGGAACATTCAACCATCGGGGACAATGGCATGGCAATCACCTCGACTCGATTGTTCCTGACCGGCGTACTGCTGCTTGGCGCCATCGCCGCCGCGATCTTCGCTGGTCGTGAATGGCACGAACATCAGAGCGCATTGAACGCGTTCAGTGTCGCGCCAGTCATCCAGCCTGCGGTCTGGAACGCTGAAGAAGGTCGGCCGGCGGAACTGATTCGTGGCCAGGCGCGCCTGTCCGTCGCGCCCCCGCACAGCCAGATGACCATCGAGCGGCTGGGACTTGCACCGGGCATGCGGGCCGCCTGAACAACGCCGGAAAGGGCGCCCTCCCTCAGGCCGCAAATGCGCATAATCTATATTATGTTAAATACCGCAATTGTAGCCGATGCAAAAAACACTGGCCCGGCACTCTGCTGGCGCTCCGGTGCTACTTGGCCCGGCTGGTGCACGGCACGCCATCGGGCCCCATCGCGCCGTTGCAGCGCCGTGCAGGCCCCTGGGCCTCGGGAATCTCGATCAGCGTCTTGTGACGGCCTTTGCGAACCAGATCGAAGCCGTCGTACAGCTTCCCCGTGGCGGTGTAGCTCCGGAACAGCAGACGATCGGCCTCGACGCGTGTCACCTGATAAAGCTCGGTGTCCTCGGCGACACGATCGGGTTGCGTCGCCGAGCGATCATTGAGGGCATACATTTTGGATCCGGTCACCGACACCAGATAGACCGGCCCCTGATGGCCACCCGCCGCCCGGGCTCTGGCTGATGCATCCTTGCCGGCCTCGGCGGTCAACCGGCTGTAACAGTGGTCGTGGCCTTGCAGGACGAGATCCACGTTGTACGCGTCGAAAACAGGCTTCCATGCCGCCTTCAGCTTGTTGAAGTCGACCGGACGGGCGCAGGTGTAAATCGGATGATGGAAGGCGACGATGTGCCACTTTGCCTTGCTGGCCGCGAGCGTCGCTTCAAGCCAGCGGGTCTGGCTGTCGATGGTGCCCAGCTCCAGCGCCGAGGTGGCGTCCAGCACGATGAAACGGACGCCCTGGAAATCGACATAATAGGTCGTTTCCCTGGCACCTTCGGCACCGTTGGCCGGCAGGGTGAACTGGCGGCTCCAGTGCGGCCCCAGCTCATAATATTCCTGGCCGTCGGCCCCGATCCTGTCCACATATTCGTGGTTGCCGGTGGCGGGGACCTGCGGGACGATGCTGTAGCTATAGCCCCCGGCCTGGGTCCACTCCCCCCAGTCGTCGTCGTGCACCTTATCGTCGCGCTGCGCGACAAGATCACCGGCATGGACCACCAGGGCCGGCGACTCCGTGGTATGGAAGGCCTGCCGGATCACCCGCGAGGCAATCGACAGGATGTTGTTCTGGGTATCGCCCAGATAGATGAAATTGAACGGCTTGAAGCCATCGGCGGCGGTACGGAACTGGAACCACTCGCTCCAGCCGGCGCTGCCCCGCACCCGATAGACATAGGCGGTATCGGGATCGAGATTGTCGAAACGCGCCTGATGATAGATGGCCGCGCCATTCTCGGTGGTGATCGGCGCGCTGACCCCGATGACCTGACGCGCACGCGCTTCAAGACTGGGACCATCAAGAGCCGGTGCGATCTGCGCCTGCGCCACGCTCTGGCCGACGTCGGTCCGCCAGGCGACGGCCATCTGGCGGGCGGCGCTGGCACCTGGCGTCAGTACGATCCGGTCGGGAAGCGAACGCGCCGCATAGGGCTGCCCCGGCGAATGAGGTCGCGACAGGGCCTCGCCAGCGCCGGCCGGCACCATCACACCTGCGGCCATGACCATGGCCAGCGCTACCAGGCCGCCGCTTGTGACTCCACCCCTGAATGCATGCCTCGTACCCATGGTAACCCTTCCCGTCAGCGCACCATCACTCCAGGCGCAGTTCTCCGCTGCTCGGATGACAGTTTGATGACATCTCGGCCATTGATGACATCTCGGCCATCGATCGCAAACAGTATCGCCATAAAATGAACCGCGCGCCGCCTTTCGGGCGACGCGCGGCAGACATTAAGCTCTATGTGCAGTAAGGCTTATTCGAGCGTCTGCTCAGCGCTTGCGACGCCGCGACAAACCAGCCAGACCAACCAGACCCAAGCCGATCATGGCCCAGGCGGCCGGTTCCGGCACTTCATTGACGACGAAACGCAACGTGAACTGGCTGACATCGCCGAGCTGTGTCGGATCGATGAAATAGGTCAGGTTGAACTTCGCCAGATCCTCGATGCTGTCCACACCAGCCAGACAGGGTGTGCCCGGCGCCGCGGTTGCGCACAGACCGGCCCCCGAAGACAACAGCAGCGCCGCTTCAAGTGCCTCCAGGCTGTCATATTGCGTGCCACCGTTACCATCGGCGATGACGCCGACCACGCCGTCGACCAATGACCGGTTCTGAATCCATTTGCCCGACGAGGCGTCCCAATGGGCGACCAGCACGGCATCGGTGTCGGGATTCCCGTCGCTGTCGTAGAAATAGCCGTTCGGCACCGTCGAATAGGACAACAGGTTTCCGAACAGCGCCTCATAGGCCCCGAACATGCCCAGCGACCGGATATCGTCCTCGCCCACCAGCTCAAGCTGATAACCGGACCGATTGACGTTGTCGAAATAGCCCGGCAGCGGATGCACCTCGTCCACCTCGCCGAACAGGCCGGCCGCGAACAGTGCACTGAGCTGGTTGTTGTGTGGTTGGGCACCAAAATCGACAAACCGCAGGCCATCGCCACTGGCGGACTTCTCGAACCCGGCCCCTACCCCATAGCCAAGCTGGATGGTGAACTTGTCCAGGACGCCGCCCGTGTCGTTGCCATACTTCTGGAACACGCGGTACAAACCGTCGTTGTCGGTCGTCGAAATGATGCTGCCATCATAGTTGAAAACCAGATCGATCGCCTCATGGCCGGTCCGGTTGAGCTTGAAGCGCTTGCCGCTCTGGCGCTCGCTGTTACAGCTGGCGGCGCTCGACGCCATGATGCAGTTGTCAACGTCGCCATTGCTGCCTGACGACGGCGCGCCATTGACCACTTTCAGACCCGGCGAGTCGGTTTCGTCCAGATCGAACACGACAGAGCCACTGGTGACTGCGGCCGCGTCCGGCACCGCCCTGTCATAGATATAGCTCGCGCCATCGGCATCGACGGTCACGACATTGCTCTGGTTCCACCCGGTGATGGCGCCAGCCAAGGCGGTCTGCGCGATGGCAATGGTGATCAGCGACGTCGCGGTCGCCAGACCTAGTGTTTTCAACATGGTCATTACCCCAGTACTGGTTATCGAGCGACGCTCTGACGGGCGCCGTGCTTTGTTACGGAGCAAGAACCATGCCGCGCTGGGCGCGTCCTTTAGATTCAATACGGTAACGACTCAATCGTCATGGGTACATGTGTTCTTATATTAGAATATGTAAAACTTTTCGACAGTCCGACTGCGATATCCGGCTTGTCGAGAACCAGCCGGCTACCATGACCAGGCAGCAGTTCTCCGCGGCAGCGGCTCAGTGGCGGAATCTCGAAGGGAAACGGCAATCTGACGGCAGCGCCAGTGTGCCCGTCAGGCATGATCGCCGGCGATGGCGCCCCGTAGGGGAATCGAACCCCTGTTTCAGCCGTGAGAGGGCCGCGTCCTAGGCCGCTAGACGAACGGGGCGCAGCCAGGAGAGAGGTGCGCGGATACGGCCTTGGGACGATGCTGTCAAGCGTCGGGCAGACTTTCGGCAAACAATTTGACGGCGTTGCCGCCCATCACCTTGCCGAGGTCTGCCTCCGACAGGCCGGCATCCAGCAGTGCCTGGGTCAGCGCCGCCAGATGCGCGGCGTCGAACGGCGCGGCGACGGCGCCGTCCCAGTCCGAGCCCAGCGCCACATGGTCGATGCCGACCCGGTCGCGGACATAGAGGATGGCGCGGGCAATACCCGCCGGCGTGGCGTCACAGACGGCGGTGTCCCAGAAGCCGATAGCGATCAGCCCGCCGGTGGCAGCCACGCCGTCGATCTCGGCATCGGTCAGGTTGCGGTTGTTGTCACAGGTGCCCTTGACACCACCGTGGGAGTAGACCACCGGCCGCGTCGCCATTGCCAGCACCTCGGCGATGGCGGCATGACTGGCGTGGGCGATGTCGATGACGAGCCGCCGGCGTTCCATCTCGGCGACCACCTGGCGGCCGAACGGCGTCAGGCCGTGCTTGGCGATACCATGCACCGAGCCCGCGACTTCGTTGTCGAAGAAATGCGCCAGGCCGAGCATGCGGAACCCAGCCTGGTCGAGGCGGTCGAGATTGTCGAGCCGGCCTTCCAGGTTCTGCAACCCCTCCACCGACAGCAATCCGCCAGTGACCGCCCTTCCCGCCGCCCGGTCGGCCAGCAACGCGGCCAGATCGGCCCGCGTCCGGATGACCCGCAACCGCCCCTGCGAGCGCGCGGCGAAGCGGTCCAGTTTCTCGGCATGATAGAGCGAGCGTTGCAGCAGCGAGTGCCAGGTGCGGACCGGCTGCAACTGCGCCATCACCAGCGGCGTGATGTTGTCGGTGTCGCCGCCGTTATTCTCGTAGTTCTGGTTCCTGGGCGTCTTGGTGACGGAGGAGAATACCTGCAGCGCGATATTACCCCGCTCCAGCCGCGCCAGATCGATATGGCCGTGGTCGTGCCCGATCACCAGGTCGCGCCGCCACAGCAGCGGATCGGCGTGCAGGTCGACGATGACCAGCTGTTTGTGCAACGTCGCACTGTCCGGTCGCAGCGCCGGCAACGGGTGGTCCAGCACGGGGTTCATGCGTGCATCGACCCAGCCCGGCCCGACGCTGACCAGGCCGATAACCCCGATCAACGCCAACGCCCCCAGCGCGATCAGCCCGCGACGAAACCAGACCATGCCATGCCTCCCCGACGACGCCTGTCGCGCAGGCGCCCCTGCCCCTGCCTGCGAGGCTAATGCGGTTCAGTCGAACGAGATAGGGGTCAGAAGCTTTCGGCGGGGAAAATATGGCGAATATCGCCACCCCATCGGCCGTGATAGTCCGTCAGCAGCCGTTCGGCCGGGGTGACGCCACTGTCGGCGATCTCCCGCAATTCGTCCAGGAAGCCCTGCTCGTCGAGGCCGGTGGCGTTCAGTCGCGCACGGTTCTTCAGGCCCTGCGCGGCGATGTCAATCATGCGGCGGGCGACGTCCTGCAGCGTGCCGTCGCGGAACGGCACCTTGAGGCCGAGCCGCGGCACATCGCGGCGCAAGGCGTCGTGTTCGTCGTGGGTCCAGTCCTTCACCAGATCCCAGGCGGCGTCGAGCGCACCTGTGTCGTAGAGCAGGCCCACCCACAGCGCCGGCAGCGCGCAGATACGGCGCTGCGGGCCGGCGTCGGCACCGCGCATTTCCAGGAATGTCTTGAGGCGGACCTCCGGGAAGGCGGTGGACAGATGATCCACCCAGTCCGACAGACGGGGCTTCTCGCCCGGCAGCGCCGGCAGACGACCGGCAAGGAAGTCCCTGAACGACTGGCCGGCGGCATCGATATAGCGGCCGTCGCGATAGACGAAGTACATCGGCACATCGAGCATATAGTCGGCGTAGCGCTCGAAACCGAAACCGTCCTCGAACACGAACGGCAACATCCCGGTGCGATCCGGATCGGTATCGGTCCAGATATGGCTGCGGTAGCTCAGATAGCCGTTGGGCCTGCCTTCGGTGAACGGCGAGTTGGCGAACAGCGCCGTCGCCACCGGCTGCAGCGCCAGACTAACACGGAACTTCTGCACCATGTCGGCTTCGGAGCCGAAGTCCAGGTTTACCTGCACGGTACAGGTGCGGAACATCATGTCGAGGCCGAGCGAGCCCACCTTCGGCATGTAGTTGCGCATGATGGTGTAGCGCCCCTTGGGCATCACCGGCATGTCAGCGCGTCGCTGGTTGGGGATGAAGCCATGGCCAAGGAAGCCAAGACCGAACGCCTTGCCCAGCGTCGCGCACTCGTCGAGGTGGCTGGTGATCTCGGCGCAGGTCTGGTGGACGGTCTCCAGTGGCGCACCAGACAGTTCCAGCTGGCCGCCCGGCTCCAGGCTGACCGAGGCCCCGCCCTTCTTGAGGGCGATCACGTTGTCGCCCTCAAGGATCGGCTGCCAGCCGAAGCGTCCCAGACCGTCAAGAACGTCGCGGATGCCCCCCGGCTCGGCGTAGGTCGGCGGCGCCAGATCGGCACGGCGATAGACGAACTTCTCGTGCTCGGTGCCCAGCCGCCAGCGATCCGCCGGCTTCGAACCGGACGCCAGATAGGCCACCAAGTCGTCGCGCGACTCGATGGTCGGTTCGTCCTGCTGGTCATCCTCCCGAGTACTCATGGCCGCCAGCCCTAGTAGAGAAATATTTCGAACACAAGGCGGTGTTGCCAACGCATTGTCCATCCAATGAGAACGGACAGTCACGCGCCGTCACGTCCGGCAATCACCCGTTCCAGTCGCCGACCAGGGCCTGCCACAGGCTGATGGCGGCCACCGCCGCCGTGTCGGCGCGCAGGACGCGCGGCCCCAGCGACACGCCGGTCGCCCGGTCTAGGCGCCGGATCCGCTCGCGTTCAGCGTCGGTGAACCCGCCCTCCGGTCCGATCAGGATGGCGCTGGGGCGGTCGCGCTGCCAGCCGGCGACGGCATCAGTGAACGCGACACCGCCGGTCTCGTCGCAGAACAGCAACTGGCGATCCCCGGGCCAGGCGGCGAGCAACGCATCGAGCGATTGCGGCTCGGCCAGTTCGGGTACTGCGGTGCGGCCGCATTGCTCGGCGGCCTCCACCATATGGGCGCGCAAGCGGTCTGTCGGCACCCGCTCGACGATGGTGCGCCGGGTGATGACGGGGAACAGTCGGTCGACGCCCAGCTCGCAGGCCTTTTCGGCGATCCAGTCGATCCGGCCCTTCTTGATCGGCGCGAACAGCAGCCACAGATCCGGCACCGACTCGCGCGGCCGCAACAAGCGGGAGACGCCCAGCACCGCCTGCTTGCGATGCGGATCAAGAATGGCCGCCGCCCACTCGCCACTGCGGCCGTCGAACAGTGCCACCTCGTCGCCGGCGGTCCGGCGCATCACCTCGATCAGGTAATGGCTGGCCTCGCGGGACAGGGTGAGTTGCACGCCCGCCGCCAGCGTCTCGGGAACGAACAGACGAATGGAGGGCGAGGCCAGGGAGGGCGAATCCGGGGTAGACGTCATGGCGGTCCGGCACGTTCTGCCGCCGCACACTGAGCGGCCGGCTGCTTGACAAGGAACAGGCCGACGGCGTTGATGCGCCGGCAGCATTGTCCGAGCGTTAGCACGAGCCGGGAGCAGGACGCCAGATGACCGACACCACCACGCCGGACGCCGTCCGCGGCAGCTGGGTCGAGCGGATGCCGGCCGGCTGGCGGCCGTATCTGAGACTGTCGCGTCTTGACCGGCCGATCGGCACCTGGCTGCTGCTGTGGCCGTGCTGGTGGTCGCTGACGCTGGCGGCCCGCGCCAGTGGCGCCATGTGGCCCGACGTGTGGCTGCTCCTGTTGTTCGGCATCGGTGCCATCGCCATGCGCGGCGCCGGCTGCACCTACAACGACATCGTCGATCGCGATATCGACGCCAGGGTGGAGCGTACCCGCAACCGGCCGCTGGCCGCCGGACTCGTGAGCGTGCGCCAGGCCTGGGGCTGGCTGTTCGCCCAGTGCCTCATCGGCTTCCTGGTGTTGCTTTGCCTCGAGCCGATGGCACAACTGGTGGCGCTGACGGCACTGGCCCTGGTGGCTGCCTACCCGTTCATGAAGCGCATCACCTGGTGGCCGCAAGCCTGGCTTGGCCTCACCTTCAACTGGGGCGCGCTGGTGGGCTGGGCCGCCGTTACCGGCACCCTTCCCCTGCCCGCGCTGCTGCTGTACGCCGCCGGCGTGTTCTGGACCCTGGGTTACGACACCGTCTACGCCCTGCAGGACATCGAGGACGACGTACTGGCCGGCGTCAAGTCGAGCGCCCGCCGGCTGGGCGATGCGGCCCGGCCGGGCATCGCCGCCTTTTATCTGATCGCCGGGCTGCTGATGCTGGCATGCCTGATCGCCATGGGCTCGTCCACCTGGTGGCTGGCCTTGCCGGCACTCGCGCATCTGGGCTGGCAGGTCTGGCGGCTTCAACCGGCCGACGGCCCCGCCTGCCTGCGCCTGTTCCGCGCCAACCGCGAGACCGGACTGCTGTTCTGGATCGCCTGCCTGCTGGCCTGAGCCGCGCGCCACGAGGTCATTTCCCGCACGCGCTTCATCCCTGCTGACGGCACAGACAGGCGCCGATTCGCCCTGATTTCGTCTCGACACCGTTCCAACCCGTTGAACCAGTGGTTGAACCGGGCAAGTTTGCGCCGGCTTGGCGGCAACATTATTGCAATTTTAAGCTTAAAACGAAAAAAGATGCTATTAGCAAATTTATTCATTTCCTGTTCAGGGGTTTTCTGCCAAATGGGGTCGCGCGGTTGTTAACGCACGCGGGCCGATCGAGAACAAAACAGTTGTTGCGTATCGAGTACGGTCGGTTTCGTGATACTCACTCTCAACTGCTGCCGGTGTGCACCGGGCTCAAGCGCGACGGGTCGAAATCCCCCTCAACCCCTTCGGGTCGGCGCGCAATTTAGTCCACGCACCCGGCGCTTTGGGAAGCCGGCCGCAGGCGATCAGTACGAGAAGCATCCCCCCTCCTGACTTCTCCATTGATCATCCTGCGGCCGGCATCTCGGCGCCCCGACCGCCAAGGCGCCTTGTCGCCGCCGGGCATCTGACCTTGCAGGGCCTTTGACCTCGTCCCGCCGATCCCCTATCCACGGTTCATGTTGACCATCGATACTGCTCTCGATCGCCTTGGCGATCTCGTCACGCGCGCCCGCGCCGCCGGTGCCACCGCCGCCGATGCCCTGCTCGTCGGTTCCAGTTCCATCAGCGCCCAGGTGCGGCTCGGCAAGCTGGAAGACCTCGATCGCTCGGAGGGCCAGGAAATCGGCCTGCGGGTGTTCATCGGCCAGCAGGTCGCCAGTGTCTCGACGTCCGACTTCTCGACCGCCGGCTTCGACAATCTTGTCGAGCGGGTCATCGCCATGGCGCGCATGGCCCCGGCCGAGCCTTATGCCGGACTCGCGCCGGAAGAGCTGCTGCTGCGCGCGCCCCTGCCCGATCTCGACCTCCATGACCCCACCAAGCCGGCGGCGGATCAACTGATCCACGAGGCCCTGGCGACCGAGGACGCCGCACGCGCGGTGCCGGGCGTCACCAACTCCGAGGGTGGCGCTGCCAGCGCCGGCCACTCGCTGGTCGCCATCGCCACCTCTCATGGCGTCCACGCCGGCTACGTCAGTTCCTCGTTCAGCCGCTCGGCGACCGTGGTCGCGGCCGGCAACGACGGTATGGAGCGCGACTATGACTATCATGTCGCGCGCTATCACGCCGACCTCGAGTCGCCCGAGACCATCGGACAGCGCGCCGGCGCGCGAACCGTGCGCCGGCTGAACCCGGTCAAGCTGAAGTCGCAGACCATGCCAGTGGTGTTCGATCCGCGTGTCGCCAGTGGCCTCGTCAGCCACCTGATAGGTGCCATCACCGGGTCGTCGATCGCCCGCAAATCCAGCTTCCTGCTGGACCGCCGGGGGACGGCGGTGTTCGCGCCGGGCATTTTCCTGCGCGAGGAGCCGCACCGCGTCCGTGGCCTGCGCTCCCGCCCGATGGACGCCGAAGGGCTGCCGACCCGCGAGCGCGCGATCATCGAGGACGGCGTACTGACCACCTGGCTGATGGAGACCGCCTCCGCCCGCCAGCTTGGCGAACAACCCACGGGTCATGCCTCGCGCGGCACTTCCGGCCCGCCCGGCGTGTCGGTGAGCAACCTGGTGCTGGCGCCGGGCAAGACCAGCCGCGCCGACATGCTGGCGGCCATTCCCAACGGCGTCTATGTCACCGAGCTGATCGGCATGGGCGTTAACGGCGTCACCGGCGACTACAGCCGGGGTGCCGCCGGCTTCCTGATCGAGAATGGCGAGCTGACGCGACCGGTGGCCGAAGTCACCATCGCGTCCAATCTCAAGGAGATGTTCGCGACCCTGAGCCCTGCCGACGATCTGGAGCGCCGCTACGGCATCGACTCGCCGTCGCTGCTGGTGCCGGCGATGACGGTCGCAGGCAACTGACGACCATGGCATCCGCCCCGCCCGCCGACGACGAGACACTCGACAATGATTACCGGCTGATCCGCGAAGTGACGCGTGAAGCCGGCAAGCTGGCAGCGGACTATTTCCACCGCAGTTTCGAGGCCTGGGAGAAGTCGCCGGGCAACCCGGTGACCGAAGCCGATCTGGCGGTCGACGACCTCATCAAGCGCCGGCTGCTGGGCACCCGCCCCAACTATGGCTGGCTGTCGGAGGAAACCGTCGACGACCCCGCCCGGCTTGATCGCGACCGGGTCTGGCTGGTCGACCCCATCGACGGCACGCGGGCGTTCATGAAGGGGCGCGACGGCTTCGCCGTCTCCATCGCCCTGGTCGAGCATGGGCGCCCGGTGCTCGGCTGTCTCTATGCGCCGATGCGCGACCTGTTCTTCACCGCCCGTGCCGGTCAGGGCGCCCAGCTCAACGGACTGGGCATCCGCGTCGGCCGATCCGACACGCTGGCGGGCTGCCGGATGCTGGCGGACAAGCAGCTGTTCGAGGCCGCCTTCTGGCCGGAACGCTGGCCGGACATGCATATCGAGAAGCCCAACTCCATAGCCCTGCGGCTCGGCCTGGTGGCCGCCGGCATGGCCGACGCCGCCGTGGCGCTGCGCCCCAAGTCGGAATGGGACCTGGCCGCCGCCTGGCTGGTGCTGACCGAGGCCGGCGGTGTCTGTACCGACCACCTGGGCGCCCATCCGCGCTTCAATCGCCCCGATCCGGTCTACCCAACCGTGGTTGCCGCCAGCGCGCCGCTCTATCCGCAGGTACTGGCCCGCGTCGCCGGCGGGGTCGCCTCGTGGCAGGCCAAGACCGGCCAGAAAACCATCCCCTGACGTCTGGATACAGGAAGTTCAGCCTCAGTCGCGCGCGGCCGCCGCGTAAAGGGCGATCGCTGCGGCGTTGGAGACGTTGAGGCTCTCGACCCTCGGGCTGATCGGCAGCTTGGCCAGCTCGTCGCAATGCTCGA
>CAUJIW010000091.1 GCA_963205175.1 Pseudomonadota bacterium | reverse complement strand
CTGGTGCGCGGGCTGTGGGGTTCGGGGGCAAGCTGGGTCGCCTGCTCGCCGACGCCGACCGCGTGGTCGGCGCCGCTGGCGACGGCGGGCGTCAGGAACGAGGCGACCATGGCCGGCGTCAGCAGCGCATGATCGGCGGTGGTCAGCAGCAGCGGGCTGCCGTCGCCGTCGAGCGCCGCCATCGCGTCGAGCACGCTGGCCGAGATGGATTCCCGCGAGGTGCGGAAACCGACCCGTGGATCGTCGGCCAGCCAGGTGAGGTCGGGGTGGGTCATCAGCAGTTCGGGTTCCTGCGTCAGCAGCACCACCCGGCCGATGCCCGGCGTCGCCAGCAGGGCGCGCACCACCCGGCCGACCATCGGCTCGCCGCCCACCGGAATGATGGCCTTGAACGAGACCCCGAAATGCTCGGCCAGCGGATCGCGCCCCGGCCGCCGGCCGGCCGGCACGAGGGCTGTCACCGGCAGCGGGAGCGTCATGCCGCCCGCAGCCAGGAGACGATCGGCTTGCCGCTCATGCGGGCGAGCAGCGCCTGGAACAGGCGCACGAGGTGGAACACGAACGACAACGCGCTCCAGCCCACCACCAGCAGCAGGCCGATGTCCGGCCGGCCGAACAGCAGACTGCCGGTCATCAGCAGCACATTGGGGTTGCGGCGGGCGGTGATCAGCCGGAACTGGGAGTCAATGCGCTCCCAGACATGGATGTGCATCCCGAACAACCGCTGGAAGGCACCTTCCACCAGACGACCGGCGACATAGGTGACAAGGATCGCCCACATCATCTGCTCGAACAGCGGGGGGGCGAGCGGCGTGCCATAGGCGGCCAGACCCCAGGCCCAGGCCCAGTACCAGAAGGGCGGATGGATGAGGTCGATGCCGTGGTCGAACAGATTGCCGAACTTGGACGAGGTAATGGTCACGCGCGCCAGTTTGCCGTCGACGGTGTCCAGCACCATCATCGTCCAGCCCATGGCCAGCCCGCTCCAGTACCAGCCTTCGGCAAAGGCGAAGGTGGCGGCGATGCACAGCACCAGGCCGATGGCGGTGACCATGTTGGGCGTCAGGCGCAGGCGTGCCGCCAGCCGGGTCAGGTGGAAGGCCAGCACCGGCCAGGCATATTTGGTCAGCAGGTCGGTGACACCCTTGTAGGCGCCGTAATAGCTGTCGCGCTCGATGCCGGGCACGGTCTCGGGCGTCAGCGGCCGTACGAACGGGGTCTCGCGCTTGCGCAGCTCGTGATTGTAGATCTCGGCGCCCCGGTCGGCGGCGAACTCGGTGATGCCGTGGGCGGCCTGCCACGGCGTGCCGGCGGTCATCGCGGCCAGTGCCGCGGGCGCGTGTTCGGCGGACAGGTTGGCCAGCACCACCCGGCCGCCGAGCGTCAGCACCGACGGCTGCTCCTTCATGGCGACGACCCAGGCTGGATCGAAGGCGAAGCGGGCGTCGGCGAGGAACACCCGGCCGGTATCGGGCAGGGCGTCCGGTCGCGCGATGGCAACGCCATTCTTCTCGAAGATGCGGGTGATACGCTGCGCGGACGTCAGCCCCCACAGAGGGGTGGCACAGGAACCAACAATGACGGCCGCGTCGCTCATGAACGGCTCTCTCTCAATGTCATGTGGCCGAAATGTGGTCAGTTGTCGATGGGCGTGGGGTTGTCGTGCAGAATCCTGCCATTACAGTGCGCTCCGGGCACGAAGCCGTGCAGGTGAGGATGAGATTTGACACAGGCAGCGCTGACCGGACTGCGGATCGAGACGGCGGGCGACGAGACACGCGTGTGCATCGTGGGCCCCCTGACCGTGCGTGAGGCCGGCATCGCCTATGACCGGCTGGCGGCGCTGACGCCGTCGCCGGCCATGACCATCGACCTTGGCGAGGCGGACACGATCGACACCATCGGCGCCTGGCTGGTCTACCGCTTCCTGCGCGACTGGCGGGTTGCCGGCGTCCGGGCGCGGTATGCCAACGCGACGCCCGAGCAGGAGAAGCTGATCGAGCAGGCGAGGATCAACGACGCGCCGTGCGAGGTGCGGCCGCGCGAGGCCAATCCGGTGGTGCGTCAGCTCGCCGAGATCGGGCGGGCGACCGTCGCCATCACCGACCGCTTCGGGGCGCTGCTGGCCTTCCTCGGTCTCGTGCTGGCGCGGCTGGCGCTGCAACTGGCGCGGCCCTGGCGTATCCGCTGGACGTCGCTTAGCCATCACATGGAGCAAGTCGGCCTCAAGGCGCTGCCCATCGTCGGCCTGATGTCCTTCCTGATCGGGCTGGTGCTGGTGCAGCAGGGGGCTTATCAGTTGCGCCGGTTCGGCGCCGAGATCTTCGTCGTCGACATGATCGGCATCGCCACGCTGCGCGAACTGGGGGTGCTGCTCACCGCCATCATGGTGGCCGGTCGCTCCGGCTCGGCCTTCACCGCCCAGATCGGCACCATGAAGCTGACCGAGGAGGTGGACGCCATGCGCACCATCGGCCTCGATCCCATCGACACCCTGGTATTGCCGCGCCTGCTGGCGCTGGTGATCCTGATGCCGCTGCTGGTGTTCTATGCCAGCATGGTGGCGATCGCCGGCGGCATGGTGTTTGGCTGGCTGTCACTCGACATTCCGGTCGATACCTTCTTCACCCGGGTGCGGACGGTCGTCACCATGGACGACTTTCTGGTCGGCATGATCAAGGCGCCGGTCTTCGGTATGGTGATCGCGGTCGCCGGCTGCTTCGAAGGCATGCAGGTGGCTGGTGATGCCGCCTCGGTGGGCGAGCGCACCACCATCTCGGTCGTCGAGTCGATCTTCATGGTGATCGTGTTCGACGCTTTCTTTGCAGTCTTCTTCACAACGATCGGCATGTGATGACGGATCGCGACGTCATCATCCGTGTCCGCGGCCTGCGCAACCAGTTCGGCGCGCAGGTGGTGCATGACAATCTCGACCTTGACGTCCGACGCGGCGAGATCATCGGCATTGTCGGCGGCTCGGGCACCGGCAAGTCGGTGCTCATGCGCTCGATCATCGGCCTGCAGGAGCCGGCGGCCGGCACCATCGAGATCCATGGCCGCTCCACCGCCAGCCTGTCGGAGCGCGACGCCAAGGAACTGCGGCGGACCTGGGGCGTGCTGTTCCAGAACGGGGCGCTGTTCACCTCGCTGACCGTCGCCGAGAATGTGCAGGTGCCGTTGCGCGAATATTATCGCATGGACGATCATCTGCTCGACGAGATCGCTGCCTTCAAGATCGCCATGGTCGGCCTCGACCGTGATGCCGGTCCGAAGTACCCCTCCGACCTTTCCGGCGGCATGCGCAAGCGCGCCGGTCTGGCGCGGGCGCTGGCGCTTGATCCGTCGATCCTGTTCCTCGACGAACCGACAGCGGGGCTTGACCCCATCGGTGCCACGGCGATCGATGATCTGGTCAGGCAGTTGCAGCAGACGCTGGGGCTGACGGTGTTTCTCATCACCCACGACCTCGACACGCTGCACAGCGTATGCGACCGGGTGGCGGTGCTCGCCGACAAGCGGGTGATCACCGTGGGCACCATCGACGAGCTGCTGGCCTACCCGCATCCGTGGGTGCAGGAGTATTTCAAGGGGCCGCGGGGCCGCGCGGCCTTGCAGATCGCCGGCGGCGCGGATACCTCTGGCCATGGTGAAGGGGGATAGGGCTTGGAGACGAAAGCCAACCATGTGTTGATCGGCGCGTTCATGCTGGTGCTTACCGGCGCGCTGTTCGGCTTCGTCATCTGGCTGGCCCGCTTCGAAAGCGGTGCCAGCGCCCAGTATGATATCTACTTCAGGGACTCGGTGGCCGGTCTCGACGTTGGCAGCGTGGTGCGTTTCAACGGTGTCCCGGTCGGCCAGGTCGCACGCATCGCCCTGGTGCCGGAAGACCCCCGCAAGGTGCGCGTGCGCATCGCCATTTCCGAGGACGCGCAGATCCTCGAAGGTACCACCGCGACGCTGGAGGCCCAGGGGCTCACCGGCATCGCTTTCGTCCAGCTCACCGGCGCGATGGTCGGCGCCCCGCCGCTGAAGGAGAGCGGGCCGGAGGGCGTGCCGGTCATTTCCAGCCGGCCCTCACCGCTGGCCGAGCTGTTCACCGGCGCCCCGCAACTGCTGCAGCAGGCGACGGTCGCGGTCAGCCGGGTGGGCGAACTGCTGAACGAGGAGAACCGGCAGTCCGTCGCCAATACGTTGAAGAACATGGAGACGGTGTCGTCGGGCATCGCGCGGCGGACACCCGAGATCGAACGTACGCTCGTCGAGCTGGAGACGACAGCCAAGGAAGTGCGCGTGGCGGCGACGGCGTTCACCGCGCTGGCCCAGAGCGGCCAGGCGATGGTGGACAATGATGCCCGGCCAATGATCGCCGAGGTGCGCAAGCTGGCCCGGCATTCCAGTCGGCTGGTGGCGCAGCTCGATGATGTGGTGACCGAGAATCGTCCCGGCCTTGCCCGGTTCACCGAGGCCACCGTGCCGGAGATGACGCGGCTGATGATTGACCTGCGGGAGCTGACCCGCACACTCAACCGGCTGGCGGAACGGATGGAGCAGGGGTCGGCGCAATCACTGATCAGCGGCAGCAAGGTGCCCGAATATGAGCGCTAACCGAGTCCTCGTCATGCTGGCCCTGTTTGCCGGCCTTGCCGGTTGCGGGCCGCTGGTCAAGATCGGCGACGATGCGCCGCCGCCGTCGCTCCACACGCTGCGGGTGCTTGAGCCGCTGCCTGCCATGGCGCTGCCGACACCGTTGCTGGTGGACGAGCCCGAGGCGGTGGCGGAACTGCGCTCTCCGCGCATGGCGGTTCGTACATCGCCGACCGGGATTGAGTATCTGGCCCGGGCCCGGTGGGTTGATCCGCCGGCCCGGCTGTTCAGCAAGCTGCTGGAGGAACAGCTGCGGTTCGCCGCCGACGGCCAGGTGTTGAGCTTCCGCCAGATCGACGCGCCTTTTGCCTATCGATTGAACAGCCGGCTGATCGATTTCCATGTCGATGTCTCCGACAAGGACAATCCGCGCGCCCGGGTCTCGCTCTACCTTACCCTGCTGACTGCCCCCAATCCGCGCGTGGTGAGCGTCACCCGGGTGGATGTCGCCGCGCCATTGGCGTCAACCCGGCCGGATGCCGTGGCCGTCACCATGAACGAACTGGCCAATGCTGCGGCGCGCCAGATCGCCGACTGGCTGGCGGCGGTACCGACGGCATCGGGGCGCAAGCCGGGCTGACCACCCGCCGACGTTACGTCAGCGTCTCGAAATCCAGCCCGACGCGCCAGCGGCCGTCACAGCGCGCGATGATGTCCGGCGCGCCCAGCAGTCTCGCCGGTCGCCAGCCGACGGGGTGATCCGGCAGCAGCAGCGGTACGCCGTCGGCGATCCAGCGCGCGGCGAGCCCGCGCAACCGGCCGAGCACCGGGGCTTCCAGCAGCAGAACCGTCGTGAACTGACAGGTCCGCCAGCCGGGCAGGTGTCCGGGCAGGGGGGGAGATGGCAGTCCGTCCGGTCCGGTCGGCCAGAATTCACCTGACGCCCACGATGAGGTCACTGCCCAGAATTCGGTTGTCGCCATGGTTTTCCTCCGGCTGTTGCCCGCCCGAGGGCGGCGCACCTCCCGTGCCACGCCCCGCGAATTTGGTTCGCTGTTGGGACATTACTCTTTAAAGTAGAATAATTTATGGTTAATCACACCTTCACTCGTCGAGCGCCAGCAAGTCGATTACGGCATGGCCATGGACGATGCCGGAGCTGGCATCGATGCGCGTGACAATCTCGCAGATACTGGTCTCCACGATGGTCTGAGCACTCGTTGTCATTTCGAGATTGGCAACGGTGATGGCAAGCTGACTGGTCAACGCCCCCAGCGCGGCGGCAGACACGCCTGTCTGCGCGGTGTCGAGCATGACCTGGTGGCCCTGACCCGTGAAGCTCGCGCTGTGCCAGGGGCGACTGCGCAGGCAAGTCAGCATGACCTGTGGCGCGTGATCGGCGGCGTTGATCCGGGACACCAGTTTGCAGCCAAGGGAATCGGCGTTCTGGCGAAGTGCCGCGCTGATCTGGTCGAGCAGTGCGGCATGTGGGGCATCGCATGTCGTCGCGGCCATCATCACGGCTCTCTTGTTGCCAATTTGGCGATAAATTGACTGATTTTGCGGCGATTTTGGCTCTTGATGCGGCGGCCTCGCCGCAGATCAAACACCAGTCGCGGGTCGTTGAGGGCGTCCCGGCCGAAGCGCGACGGCGCGATGTTGTGGTCAAGAATGACCCGCTCAACGTGCATAAGTAGTTTTTGACCGTTCATTTTTTCGTTATTCCCCTACTAGATAGGATTTAAGCAATTACCCTGAAAATCCGCTATTGTCTAGGGTAAAACCTATGGTAGGAAGGAATGAACTTCCCCCAGCGCGTGGCGCGGCCAGGGCTCTGGTCTGCCCATTGCTGTATTGGCGCAGAAAGGCGTGTGATGACCAACGATGCCATCCGGCAGCGGCTTGACCGCCTGGTTCATGAGCGTGGCGACGATTATGCGACGTTGTCGCGGATGCTGGGCCGCAACCAGACCTACATCCAGCAGTTCATCAAGCGCGGTGTGCCGCGCAAGCTTGACGAGGATGATCGCCGCAAGCTGGCCGAACACTTCGGGGTTTCGGAGCAGGAACTGGGCGGGCCGCCGGGGCCCGTGGGCCGCGCCGTTCACGCCGGTGTCGGACAGGTGCACGATTCGCAGGATTACGTGTTGATTCCGCGGCTGGATGTGGGCGCCTCGGCCGGCCATGGCAGTTTGCCGGGCGACGAGGACGCGCAGTCGGCGCTGGCGTTTCAGGCCCGCTGGGCGCGAAGCATTGCATCGGGCGGTGTCGAGGCACTGTCGGTGATCCGGGTCGAGGGCGATTCGATGTATCCGACCTTGTCCAACGGCGACCAGATTCTGGTCGACGCGGCGGACAAGCGGGTCCGCGATGGCATTTTCGTGCTGCGCACCGACGGCGCGCTGCATGTGAAGCGCGTCTCGGTCAATCCGACGAGCCGGCGGCTCAGCATCCGCAGCGACAATCCGGTCTATCCCGCATGGGAGGATTGCGACCCCGCCAGCATCGATATCATCGGTCGCGTGGTGTGGGTCGGCCGCAAGCTGTAGCGCCGCGTCGCGGCGGGATTGCCGGGGGGCCTGCCGGGGGTCAGCGTTTCCCCTTGCGGATGAAGTCCCGCACACTGATGCCGATTGCCAGGACGACGCCGGTCGCCAGACCGATTACCAGTCCCAGGCTCGGTTGACGGGTCGCCATGCCGGCGGCGACGCCAACGATCACGCCCAGCGTGATGCAAATGCCTCCGGCCTGTGCCGCCATGGCCTGCTTCTCCTTCATCCTCCGCGCCCCCGTGGCGCCTGGAAGCTTCCGCCGCTGCATCTAGAGCATTTCGGGCGGAGGGGGAACGGTTTCGTTCCGCCTCGACAAGTTGGCACAGTGAGTCCCGTTCTGGTACAGGGTGCGCCTGCGCGGCACAGGGCGGCAGCCAGGACTTCTAAAAAAATAGAGTTATTTCAATGTCGTGTCGCTTGGCGCGCGCCTTGCTCCCTGTCTGTCACAACAACGGACACAGGCCGGGAGCAGACTCATGGAACAGCTTGCCATCCACGACATCAACGCTTTCCGCGTCGCCGAGCATCTGGTGCGCTGGCATGGTGACGAGGCGGTGCTGGAGGCCGCCAGCCAGGCGGACAACAGCCGGGCGCTTGGCAATCAGGAGCTGTTCAGCCACTGGCGCGCGGTGGAGCATGCCATCCAGGTGCTCCAGCTGGAGGAGCCGCTGGGCGAGATCCACTGACCACCCTCAGGTTAACGCAGGAATTTTGAACAAAAACTGACATTACCCCGTCGATCCTGGCTGTCATCGTGACGCGGATCGGATAGACCAGACCCATGAGCCATGGGTTCTCGGTCTCGATGCTCTTCGGTGGCGCCCTTGTTGGCGCGATCCTGTGCGGCGTACCTGGAGCCCGAGGTCAGCAACCGGCGCTCCCGGACACAGTACCACCCTCGACCGCGCCGGCGACGGACGCCACCGAACGCACGCCTCGCTACGCTGTGACATTCAGCGGTTTTGACGCGATCGGTCTCGACGATCGCATGAAACAACTCTCCATCTTGTGGGCCAACCGGCGCAGCCGCCCGGACAGCCTGGCGCAGTTGCGCCGCCGGATCGCCGAGGATGTCGCCTCCGCCGAGCGGCTGCTCCAGTCGGAAGGCTATTATGCCGGCCGGGTGCGCTTTGCGCTGGATCGGCAGGACAGCGGCGACAATCAGGTCGAAGTCATCATCACCGCCGAGCCGGGTCCGCGTTATCTGCTGCGATCGGTGGAGATCAAGGCCCCGGCGGGGGTTCAGGTCATGGTGCGCGACATCCTGGCGCTGGCGCCAGGCCAGCCGGCGACCGCGCAGGCGATGCTGGATGCCGAGGCACGCCTTCGGGTCGAGCTGCCGCGACGCGGGCATCCTTTTGTCGAGGTCGGTGCCCGGGATGTGGTGGTGGACCATGGCGATGCCGGCGTAAGCTACGAGCTGGCGGTCGATACCGGGCCGCTGACCCGGTTCGGACCCCTTGAGTTCACCGGCGAGGAGGTGCTGCGCCCGCGCCATATCGCCCGGCTTGCCCGCTTCAAGGCAGGCGAAATCTACGATCAGCGCCGGGTCGACGACTTTCGCGAGGCCCTGCTGTCCACCGGGCTGTTCGCCGAGGCCGCCGTGGCGCCCCGATTGCCGACGGGTGCCAGCCGGGGTGATGCCGAGGTCGCCGCGCCGGTTGTTCTGCGCACGGAGGCCGCCAAGCGTCGCTCGATCGGCCTCAGCGTCGGCTATGGTTCCGGCTCGGGGCCGAAGGCGGAAGCCACCTGGCAGCATCGCAATCTGTTCGGCGCCGAAGAACGGCTGACACTGCTGGGGCGGGTGGGCACCCAGGAGCAACTGGCGCGGGCCAACCTGCAGAAGTCGAATTTTCGCCGTCGCGACAACGCGCTGATCAGTCAGCTGGAGATCGCTCACGAAACACCGGACGCCTACGAGACCTATCGCGGGACGTTCAGCATCGGCATCGAACGGGAAACCGACCCCATCTGGCAGAAGCGATGGGTCTATTCCCTGAGCGCCGAGACATCGATCGAGCGCATCCAGGACGCCGCGGGGGAGCGCACCTACCTGCTGCTGGCGGCACCGGCGACGCTGCGCTACGATTCCACTGACGACCTGTTCGATCCCACGGCGGGATTTCGCGCTTTCGCCATCGTGACCCCGCAGCTGGCCGAACAGGGGGGGGTGTTCACTTACCTCAAGACCGAGTTGGGCGGGAGCTACTACCGGCCGCTTGATGCGCAGGCGCGGTTCGTCGCCGCTGGCCGCGTGCTCGTGGGGTCAATCGTCGGCGCCGGGCGAGTCCGGCTCGCCGCCAATCGTCGCTTCTATGCCGGCGGTGGCGGTTCGGTGCGCGGTTTCAGCTATCAGAACGTTGGCGAGCAGAGCGCCGATGGTACGCCGCTGGGCGGCCGGGCGATCAGCGAGGTCGGGGCTGAACTGCGCTGGCGGGTGACGGAGCGCTTCGGCATCGTTCCCTTCTTGGATGGCGGCATCGTTACCCGTGACAGCACGCCGACACTGTCGGGCTTCCGTTGGGGCGCGGGTCTGGGCCTGCGCTACTATACCGACTTCGCGCCGATACGGGTGGATGTGGCGACGCCGCTGGGCCGCCGGCCGGGTGAGCAGCGACTGCTGCTTTATGTGTCCATCGGGCAGAGTTTCTGATGCGCGCGCGGTTGGCCTGGCTGGTGCGCGCGCTGGGGCGCCTGCAGCGCTACGCCGTGGTGGCGCTCGCGGTTTTCGCGGTGCTGGCGTCAGGGGTCGCAGCGGGCGGCTATTGGCTGGACACGCCATCCGGCCGGGCCTGGCTCGCCCGGCAACTGGCCGCGCTGGAGACTGAGTCCGGCCTGGCCGTCGGTGTTGGCGGCATTCGTGGCAGTCTGTTCGGCGGGCTCACGGTTGTCGACCTGACCTTGCGTGATCCCGAGGGTGTGTTCGCCCGTGCGCCATCGGTGGCGATCAACTGGTCGCCATTGTCCCTTGTCCGTAATCGGCTGATCATCAGCAGCATCTCCTCCCCGACGTTTGTTCTGGAGCGTCGACCCGTGCTGCGCGAGACGCCGTCCGAAGGCCCGCTGTTGCCGGAGATGGACATCAGTATCGGGCGTCTGCGCATCGATCGGCTGGTGCTGGAGGCGCCGGTGACGGGGGCGGATCAGCGGTTCATTCTCACGGTACGCGGTGGCTTGCATGTGGGTGATGGCCGGGTCGACAGCCAACTGCGCGTGGGATCGACCGGCAGCGCGGACCGGATGGTCACGACCTTCGTGGCCGAGCCGGAGCGGGATCGGCTGAACATCGACGCCCGCATCGTCGCGCCGGAAGATGGGGCTCTGGCCAGTCTGCTGGGCCTGCCGCATGGTTTTCGTCTCACCGTCGCGGGCAAGGGAAGCTGGCAGGACTGGCGTGGCCGGATATCGGCACGATACGCCGACGAGCCGCTGACAGCGCTTGTCGTGCGCCTTGCCGATGGCCGGCTCGCACTTGCCGGCGATATCCGCCCCGTCACCGCGCTCCCCGCGCCGGCCCGCCGGCTGCTGGAGGGACCCGTCCGGTTGACACTGACCGGGGAACAGACGGACCGGCGGCTTGTTACCCAGGTGACGCTGGTCGGGCGGGCACTGGAGGCGCGCGGTCAGGCGACCCTTGGACTCGATGATGGCGCCCTCGACAAGACGGCGCTGAGTATCAGTTTGCCGGTGCCTTCGGCGATCGATCCGGCCCTTGTCGCCGACGGGTTGTCGGCGCGGCTGGAAGTCGCCGGCCGGTATGACCGGCCGGCGCTGACTCTGACCGCCGACGCGCGGCGGCTGGTCCGCGGCGGGCTGGCGTTCACCAACCTGCGGGCCCGGACAAGATTAGCGGCCGGACCCGCGCCATCGCGTGTGTTGCTGGATGCGAGCGTCGCTTCTGTGCGCGGGCTGCCAGAGATAGCCGAACCCCTGACGCGCGACCTGCGCCTGCTCGGGGTGCTGACCTATGACCCTGACAACCATGCCCTGGCGGTGTCCGAGATCGCGCTGGACAACCGCGTGCTTACGGCACGGGGCAACGTCGATATCCTGCTGGATCGACGACGCTATGAATTCAGCCTGCGCGCCTTGGCCCGGGGATTGGCCCTGCCGCCCGGCCTGGCCACCGACATCGAGGCAATCGTGCACGGGAGCAGCGAGGACTGGAGCCGGGCGCCGCGTGTTGAAGGTGTTGTTTCGGCCTCCAGGCTGCGCGGGCGTGATCCTGTGCTGGCGAACCTGCTGGGTCGCGCGGCGCGGCTCGACGGCCGGCTGGCGCTGTCTTCCCGCGGTGACCTGAGCGTGACCAATATCCGGCTCGCCGCTGCTGGACTGTCGGCGTCCGGCTCGGTGCGCCTCGGTCCGGACCGCCGGCTTGATGGACGGCTTGACGGTCGACTGGCCGATCTGTCGCCGTTCGGGTTGGCTGGCGTGGCGCAAGGCCCGGTCGGGTTCTCGGTGCGCGCCGACGGCGATCTCGCGGCGCCGCGCCTTGTTGCCACGGCGCGGCTGGCGGCGGCCGATTTCGCCGGCCAGCGGTGGACGAACCTTGAGGCCGGAACGCAGTCGGAGACGTTGGCGCGCCATCGGGTGACGCTCACGGGCAGCGGGCCGCTGGGCGCGGTCAATATCACCAGCGGGCTTGATCTTGCCGATGGGGTGGCGCTGCGCGGGCTGGCCGCCCGTTTCGGCGCCCTGACCTTGCGTGGCGACCTCGCCCGGCCTGTTGGCCAGGCCTGGCGTGGAGTGCTGGCGGTCTCAGGCGCTGGACTGGATGGCCGAGTGGCGCTGGCGCAGCCGCGCGCGGCGCCCCGGCTCGACATCGACCTCCAGGGTCGCGATGTGCGGCTGCCCCTGGCCAGGCCGATTGCGATCGGCCGGCTCGATGCCCGGGGCGCGCTGCTGCTGGAGCCGGCGATGCCGCGTTTCGTCGGTCGCGTCGAGATGGACAAGGCGGCGATCAGTCGGCTGGTGCTGGATCGCGTCCGGCTGGCGGGCGATGAGGCGGGTGGCAACGCCACGCTGGCGCTGGAGGCCAGGGGTACGCGCGGCCTGACTTTCGATCTCGCCAGCAAGGCCGAGCTGGCGCCCGGTGAAATCCGGCTGTCCGGGGCCGGTACGGTGGGGGATCTGCCCATCAGGTTCAGCCAGCCGCTCGTTCTGGCGCGCGCTGGCGACGGCTGGCGACTGCTGCGGTCCGAACTCACGCTGGCCTCCGGCACCCTGGCGGCGGAAGGGGCCTGGACGCCACAGGACAAGCACCTGCGCCTGCAAGCGGCCAACGTGCGCGCAACCGTGCTGGAGCTGATCGAGCCCAATCTCGGCTTTACTGGCCGGCTGTCCGGCACTGTCGAGGCGCGCCAGCTGGCGGACCGGCCAATGACCGCCAATGCCGATCTGGCGGTAGACAACCTGCGTCGGGCGGGGCTGGTTGGTCGCTCGGCGCCGATGCGCGCGCGCCTGGTGGCCTCGCTTGACGCCACGGCGCTGAAGGCCTCGCTCAGTGCGCACGAGAACGGCACCCAGGCCGGCAGCGCCGACGTGACGGTTGGCCCGCGTCTGCCGCCGGCGACACTGGGGCAGGTGCGTTCAAGCTGGCTTGCCGCGCCGCTGGCCGGTCGCGTCGCCTGGAACGGCCGGGTGGAGGCCTTGTGGGCGCTGATCGGGCATGAGGGCGACGACATCGCCGGTCCGGTGATGCTGGACGCCCGGCTGTCCGGCACGCTCGCTGATCCCCGTATCAACGGCCACCTGACCTCCCGGGGACTTTCCTATGAGAATCTGGCGACCGGGTTCATCGTCGACCAGCTGGCGCTGGATGCCAGCTTCACCGAATCCCGGCTGGAGATCGCCAGTCTTGCCGGCCGTGCCGGCAAGGATGGCAAGGTCTCGGCGACCGGCTGGGCGGACCTTTCCGCCGCGCGGGGCTTCCCCGCCGACGTCAGGATCAGCCTCGACAAGGCGACGCTGATGCGCCGCGACGATGTGACCGCCAGCGCCAGTGGTGACGTGCGGGTGACGCACGGCGCCGATGGTGGACTGATTGCCGGCGCGCTCAGGGTCAACAGCGCACGCCTGCGCGCCGGTGGTGCACAGGCCGTCGATCCGGTGCCGATCATCGCCTATCGCGAGGTGGGCGGCGAGTTCGTCGAGCGGGCCAGTGTCGCGCGCGCCAGCGTCAGCAGACCGCTGCGCCTCGATCTCGCGGTCAAGGTGTCGGACAAGGTGTTCGTCGAGGGGCTGGGCCTCGATTCCGAATGGCGTGGCAATCTGGAGATTGGCGGCACCACGGCGACGCCGCTGATCGCTGGCCGGCTTGATCTGGTGCGCGGTACCTATGAGTTCGCCGGCCGCAATTTCGATCTCGACCGCGGCCAGATCCTGTTCCAGGGCGCCAGTCCGCCCAACCCGCTGCTCAACATCGTGGCGACTCACGCGCTCGATGGCACCACGGTCACCATCACCATCGAGGGCACGGCCCGCAAGCCGCGCATCACCTTCTCCTCCAGCCCCAGCCTGCCGCAGGACGAAATCCTCTCGCGTATCCTGTTCGGCACCTCGATCACCAACCTGTCGGCACCGGAAGCGCTGCAACTGGGGGCGGCGCTGGCGGCGTTGCGCGGCGACGGCGGTCTGAACGTGGTCGGGCAGGTGCGCAAGGCGATCGGCATCGACCGGCTGCGGGTGTCGCCCGGCGATCGCGCCAAGGGCAT
>CAUJIW010000090.1 GCA_963205175.1 Pseudomonadota bacterium | reverse complement strand
CGGATTTCCAACGGGGATTCTTCTTCCAGCCGACGCTGTTCGACAATGTGAGGAACGATAGCCGTCTGGCGCAGGAGGAAGTGTTCGGACCGATCGGCGCCGTCATCGGCTTCGATGACGACGAGGAAGCGATCGCCCTCGCCAATGCCAGCGATTTTGGCCTCTCGGGCGCCATCTGGTCGGCCGATGCTGGCCGTGCCTACGAAATGGCGCTGCGACTGCGCACGGGTGGTGTCGCCATCAACGGTGGCGCCGGCACCATGCAGTCCGACGCACCGTTCGGGGGCATCAAGCGGTCGGGCTATGGTCGTGAATATGGCGAGGATGGCCTCAACGAGTTCACCTACCAGAAGGTGATCGGTTTCCACGCGGCCTGAGGGGGAAGCACGGCATGACCAGGGTAATGGAAGGCATCCGGGTATTGGAGGTGGCACAGTTCACCTTCGTGCCGGCGGCCGGCGGCGTGCTCTCCGACTGGGGCGCGGACGTGATCAAGATCGAGCATCCGGTGCGTGGCGACGCGCAGCGCGGCATCAAGGAGCTGCAGCGGCTGGCGATCAATCCGCAGCGGTCATCCTTGATGCAGCATCCCAATCGCGGCAAACGCAGCGTTGGCGTGGACATAGCCACCGAGGAAGGCCGTCAGCTCATCTACGAAATCGCGCGGACGGCGGACGTCTTTCTGACCAACTATCTGCCATCGGCGCGCCAGAAGCTGAAAATCGACCTTGAGCATATCCGGGCCGCCAACCCCAACATCATCTATGTGCGCGGCTCCGCCTTCGGCGAGAAGGGGCCGGAACGCGACAAGGGCGGCTTCGATTCCACCGCTTACTGGGCGCGTGGTGGTTCGGCGATGCTGGTGACGCCGCGTGAGCTGGAGGGCCCGCTGACCCAGCCAGGGCCCGCCTATGGTGACACCATCGGCGGCATGAACATTGCCGGGGGTATCGCGGCGGCGCTGTTCCACCGCGAACGTACGGGCGAGGCGACCGAGGTGGACGTGTCACTGCTGTCCTCGGGCATCTGGGCGACCGCGTGCAGCATTGATGTTTGCATGGAACTGGGGCTCAACCCGTTCAGCAACCCGCTGCCGGGGACGGACGCTGTGGCCACCAACCCCTTCATGGGGGTGTTCCGCACCGCCGATGGCGGCTTCATCAACCTCACCGTGCTGTCGCCGGCACCGCTTATCGAGGATACCTTCACCCATTTGGGTATTCCCGAATGCGCGACGGACCCGCGCTTCGCCACCATCGACGCGCTGCGGGACAACGCGGCGGCGGCACATGCGGCGGTCAAGCAGGCGATGGCGAGCAAGCCGTTCGCCTACTGGGTCGAGCACCTGAAGACCATGAAAGGTCAGTGGGCGGCCTACCAGTCGCCGGCGGACGTGCAGCACGATGAGCAGGTGCAGGCCAATGGCTTCATTTTCGAGGTCGAGTCCGCCGATGGCGGGCCGCCGATCAAATTGGTGGCCAACCCGGTGCAGTTCAACCAGCAGGCGGCCAGCAATACGCGCGCGCCCGAGGCGTCCGAACATACCGAGATGTTCCTGCTGGAACTGGGCGTCAGTTGGGAGCGGATCGAGGCCCTGAAGGCCAAGGGCGCGATCGCCTGATTAATCCCGCTTGCCTGGATCGCCGGCATGGCTGAACATCGGCAGCGTATGTCGTTGCCATCGCCTTGTGAGGATCTGCTGGGGAATGATCGCTGTTCGCCGCTCGGCGAGCAGCCGCTGCTGTGGCATGACGCCGCCGCAGTGCCTGATGCCTTGCCGGCGTGGGCGATCCATGTCGGTCTCGATGCCGCCGGCGCCCTGCCTTCGGTCGACGCTGGACGTCTGGATGTCCTGCTGACCACCTGTCCCGACGCGCCGGCGCCGTGGGTGAGCATCCCGGTGGCACGACTGGCGGCGCAGCGCGGACAGGTCGAGGCCCTGGTGACGACCGCGCCGATTGCCGCGGCGACGCTGGCTCGACTGCTGCGGCTGGGCGACATCCTACCCTTCGAAGCGGCCCTGCACGTTGAATCGCTTGCCTATTCGATGCTGCTGTCAGGCGGTGAGTTCGCCCGCTGGCTGGCGGCGCGCAAGATCGAGCCTTCGTCGATGATAGCCCCGTTGTCATCATCGCTGGTGCGCTACGAGCGGGAGGGCGACCACGTAACCTTGTGGCTGGCGTCGCCGGGCAACCGCAACGCCATGACAGCGGCGATGCGCGACGCGCTCTATGAGGCACTCGCCAATGTGCTGGAGGATCCCAGCTGTCCATCGGTTGAGATTCGCGGCGAGGGACGCTGCTTTTCGACCGGCGGCCATCTGCCGGAGTTCGGTACCGCGCGCGACCCCGCCGCCGCGCACGTTGTCCGCACCCTGCGCGGGTGTGCCGGCCTGCTTCACCGGCTCGGCGAGCGGGCGTCGGTGCGGCTGCAAGGAGCCTGTGTGGGCTCGGGCATCGAAGTTGCCGCCGCCGCTCGTCATCGCATCGCCGCTCCCGATATGTTCGCGCAACTGCCCGAACTGAAAATGGGACTGATTCCCGGCGCTGGCGGAACCGTGACACTGGCACGCGCGATTGGCCGGCATCGGTTGTTATGGATGGTGCTTGGCGCGTTCCGGATCGGTGCCGTGCAGGCGCAGGCCTGGGGTCTGGTGGACCGGGTCGAGGCGTGACAGATCGGTTGCATGCTCTGCTGGCCGCCCGACTGGAGGCCCTGCCGATGGCGGCGCGTTGCACCCCGGAGGTGTTGCTGGGGCGGGATGCGCCGGGTGGATTGGCGCTGCCCGACCATCGTTCAGCCAATCGACACTGCCGGTTGCTGGCGGCGCGCGACGGCTGGGTGGCCCTCAATCTCGCGCGGCCGGAGGACCGGGAACTGGTGCCGGTGCTGACGGCGGGCGCGGGGGGTTGACTGGGAGGCACTGGCGCGGACGGCGCGGAACCTGGCGGCGCTGGAGTTCCGCGACAAGGCAATCGAACTTCAGCTGCCGGTGGCAGTGACGGGCGAAACGCCGGCGCCATCGCCAGCCGCCGTCGGTATCGGTGCGGTGCCGCGGCGGGTCGTCGATCTGACGGCGCTTTGGGCGGGGCCGCTCTGCACGGGCCTGCTTGTCGCCGCGGGCGCCGAGGTGATCCGAATCGACAGCCTCGGGCGGCCGGACCCGACGCCCACCGTCTCGCCCGACCTCGACCGGAGACTCAACGGACGCAAGCGCCGGCTGCCACTCGATCTGCGGCGGGCGGATGATCGCGCGCGGCTGCGCGACCTCGCCCTTGAGGCGGACGTGCTGGTGACCAGCGCGCGTGCGGCCGCGCTCGCTCGCCTCGGCCTGGTGCCGGATGTGCTGTTGGCGGAGAACCCCCGTCTCATTTGGGTGGCGATCACAGGGCATGGCTTTGCCGGCGATGGCGCTGGCCGGGTTGGGTTCGGCGATGATTGCGCCGCTGCTGGCGGGTTGCTGGACTGGTGTCAGGGTGTGCCGTGCTTCCTCGGCGATGCACTCGCCGATCCGCTGACCGGTCTGGAAGCCGCGCTGGCGGTGCTGAGTCAGGCGGCATCCGGCAGTGGCGGACTGATCGACATGGCGATGGCACGGGTCGCCGCCGGCTACGCGCGGGCGCTCGAATGAGACTGGTCTTGCGTCAGGTGCGCCCGTTTGGCGGCGCGATGGTGGACCTGCTGCTGGCGGACGGACATATCGTCGGCCCCGTGGAGACGCACGAACGCGGCGCAGCGTCGATTGACGGCCGTGGCGCGGTGGTGTTGCCGGGTCTGCACGATCACCATCTGCACATTCTGGCCACTGCTGCCCGTCGTACCTCGATCGATCTGGCCGGACTTGCGGGAGCGGACGCCATCGCGACGCGACTGCGCCATGCGGCTGCTGGCGTGGCACCGGGCACCTGGTTACGCGCTGTCGGCTACGACGAGCGGGCATCGGGGCTGCCGGATCGCTGGTGCCTTGATGCCTGGGTGCCGGATCATCCGCTACGGTTGCAGGATCGCA
This sequence comes from Pseudomonadota bacterium, assembly GCA_963205175.1. Taxonomy (GTDB): domain Bacteria; phylum Pseudomonadota; class Alphaproteobacteria; order Sphingomonadales; family Sphingomonadaceae; genus CAUJIW01. The sequence continues at coordinate 44,787 of CAUJIW010000090.1, read as the reverse complement.
CCGGCGCGCTGTGGGTGCTCAACAGTGCGGCGTTGCAGGTGCTGGCGACCACGGATTGGCCGCCGGGGTGCGAACGGGACGCCAGCGGCCAGCCCAATGGCCGGTTCTGGCGGGAGGATCGCTGGTTGGCGGCCTGGCGTCCGGCGATGATGCCTGACATCGCGGCACTGGGTCGGGAACTCGCGTCACGCGGGGTTACCGCTTTGACCGATGCCGGTGCCGGGAATGGCCCGACGGAAGCGGCCGTGTTGGCGCACGGACATCTGTCGGGCGCGCTGCCGCAGCGGTTGACGTTGATGGGCGCGGAGAACCTGCCGGAGGGGCGGGGCTATGTGCGGGGTGCCTTGAAGCTGCTGTTGGATGAGCGCGATCCGCCGTCGCTTGAAAGTCTGGCGGAGCGCATCCGTGGTGCGCGCGCGTCGGGGCGTGCCGTTGCCGCTCATTGCGTGACAGAAGTCGAGCTTGCGCTTTATCTGGCGGCGCTGGCGATGGCCGGGGGCGCGCGGCCGGGCGACCGGATCGAACATGGCGGCATGATCGTCCCCGAGGCGATTGATGAGATTGCAGGCGCCGGCCTGGCCATCGTCAGCAATCCGGTGTTCCTTCACGGGCGCGGCGATCGCTACGCCGAGACGCTGACACCGGCGGAACAGGCCGATCTCTACCGCATCGCCAGCTTGTTGCGAGCGGGTGTGAGGCTCGCCGCCGGATCGGACGCGCCCTATGGCGACCCCGATCCCTGGCTGTCGATGCGCAGCGCCAGGGATCGTTTGAGTGCTGGCGGGCGGATGCTGTCACCTGACGAGCGGGTCAGCGCCGCCACGGCCATGCGCTTGCACTGGAGCAATCGCCTCGATGCCGGCGCGGGGACGCCGTTGACACCAGGAGCCGCCGCCGACCTTATCCTGTGCGAAGGCTCCATCCGTGACGTTCTGGCCGATTTGAGCGCTGACCGCGTATGCGCGACGATCATTGGAGGCCGGGTTGTCTTCAGTCGCGATGGAGCAGCATTGCCCCGGCAATGAATCCGCCACCCATGCCGCATACCGCCGTGCGTGCGTCTCTCACCTGGCGCTCTCCGCCGTCGCCCCACAGTTGCAGGCAGGCTTCATGCAGCAGGCCGAAGCCGTGCAGTCGTCCAGCCGAGAGCTGACCGCCGCCGGTGTTGACCGGGTAGCGCCCCCCTGGGCCGATGTTGCCGTCCGCGATGAAGTCCTTGGCCTCGCCGTGGCCGCAGAAGCCTAGTGCCTCAAGCCAGAACGGCACGAAAATGCTGAAGCCGTCGTAGAGTGCCAGCACGTCGACATTGTGCGGGCGGAAGTCGGTGCGTGCCCAGAGATCGGCGCCGGCGTCGTGCGCACCCATGGTCGTGAGATCGGCCCGCTGATCCCATGTCTCGGGCGAGCGCAGGGCCGAACCCATGGCGGCGATGGAGAGCGGCACGCGCGCGCAATCGCGCGCGGCGTCCGGCGCCGAGACAATGACGGCGCAGGCACCGTCGATGGGAATGTCGCAATCGAACAGGCCGAGAGGTGACGAGATCATGCGCGCCGAGAGATAGTCCTCGGTGGTGAGTGGCTTGCGCGTCACGGCGGCCGGATTGGCGAGGGCGAAACGCCGTTGACCGGTCGCGACCATGGCCAGATGGTCGCGAGTCATGCCGAATTCGTGAAAATAGCGCTGGGCCATCCAGCCCGCCCAGTTGGAAGCGGACATGGCATTGGCCGGCACCAGCCAGCTTAGCCAGCCGCCGATGCGGGCGCGACCGCTGCCGGCGATACTGGCCCGTTGTCCTGCCGACTGGGAGGAACTTTCGGTCAGCGCGCGAAAACACAGGACATGGCGAGCCTGTCCCGTCATCACCGCCATGGCGGCGACCATGAGGGGCGCCATCTGAGCCGGTCCGTCGGGCACGGCGCTGTGCCAGCGGGTCTTGAGCCCGAGCGCGTTGCGCACCTCGCCGGTGCCAAGTGGCGACATGCCGGGCGAATTGTCCGCCTTGCCGGGATAGGTGGCGATGCCGTCGATGTCGTCGCGGCTCAGCCCCGCGCAAGCGAGCGCCTGGAGGGCCGCTTCCGCCAGGTGATCCATTGCCGGTCGGCCGGTGTTGCGACCGATGGTGGACATGCCAACGCCGGTGATCGCGGCCTTGTTCGGGATCATTGTGCCTTCTCCTGCGCCATGGGCACCCACCGCGGCAGCCAGACATCTTCCACCTGCACGAAGTGCACCTTCATGCGCTGACCAATGCTCACGGTTTCGGGCGAGTCGGTGGCCACCTCGGCGGTCACCCGGACGCCCGGCGCGCCATCGACATCGACAACCGCCAGCGCGAAGGGCACGGCCATGCCCGGGAACCAGGGCTGGTGATTGACGGTGAAGCTGTACACGGTGCCGGTGCCCGGCATCGCCTTTGGCGCCACATTCCGTGAAAGACAGTGCGGACAGAGAATCTGTGGTGGATGGATGGCGGTCCGGCAGTCATCACAGACACAGATCATCAGCGCACCACGCGCGCCACCGGTCCAGAAGGCGGTGTTCTCGACGGTCAGTTCGGGCAGGGGTCGCATCGCTGGTCCTTCTGTTGGGCGAGGCATCACGCCTTGGTGGAGGCCGTTCGGCGGCCTGGCAACGCAAGGGAAAGCAGGATCGCCAGCACGCAGATTGCCACGATGACGCTGACGGTAAGCTGATAGGCGGCGGGCGAGGGATAGGTCTCGCTGCCCCGCCTGATGCTGTCAGTGGCGAGCAGCAGAGAGACCATCTGTGCGCCGATGCCGAGGAACAGGCCACGGATGACGCCCACCAGACCTGAAATCTCACTCACCCGTTCGGGCGGGGAGGCCTGGGCAATGATCGTGGGCGCCACCGCGAACAGCATCGCGCTGCCAAACGAGATCAGGATCATCTCGGCGATAACGATACCAAGGCTGCTGGCGTCAACGAGGACAAGAGTCCAGCCGAGGGTCGTGATGATCCCGCCGATCACCATGGCCAGGCGGCCGCCGCCACGACCGGTGAGCCAGCCACCCAGAGGCGCCGCCAGGGTGGACGACAGGTTGGACGGCAGCTTGGCAAGACCTGCTGCCGTCGCCGACAGGCCGAGACCCGCGATCGTCCAGGTCGGCGCCTGCATCAGCAAGGAGAAAAACACAATGATCTGCAATGTGCTCATGGCGACCAGCGCCGTCACCAGGCTGCCGACGGCAACGGTGCGGTTGGCGAAGGAGCGAATGTCGATCAGCGGATTGGCGCTGCGCAGGCTCTGCCAGCCCCACCAAATCAGCAGAGTCAGGCCACCGGCGACCAAGGCAAGGTGGGTCGGCTCAACCCAGCCGCCGCCTTTCGACAAGCTGACATAGGCGAGAATCAAGGTGACGGCGGGAACGAACAGAATGCCTGACAGCCAGTCCACCCGGCGGGTGACACCACTGGGCCGTGACAATGGCACGAACAGGCGGACAGCGATCCAGGCGACAGCGCAGAAGCCGGCGCTGGCAAGAAAGATGCCCTGCCAGCCTCCGTGGTCGACAATGAGGCCGCCAACCACCAGTCCGGCGGCGGTGCCGACCGAGGCGCCCGAGATCATCAGTCCGATACCGGTGGGCACATGGCGGTCCGGCAGATTTTCCCGTACCAGGCCGATGGCCAGCGGCAGAATGGCGCCGGTTGCCCCCTGGAGCAGGCGCCCGGCCAGCACGACCTCGAAGCTGGTGGCGAAGGCGCTGATCAGTGAGCCGATGGCTCCTGCCGTCAGCACGATCAGCAGGCACAGGCGGCGGCCACGCAGGTCTCCCAGCCGTCCGATCAGTGCCGCGGTGACCGTGCTGGTGAGCAGAAAGCCGGTGATCAGCCAGCCGACGCGAGCGGCGTCGCCAAATTCGGCGATCAGTACCTTCAGCGCGGCCAAAATCATCGCGCTCTCGAAGGCGCTCGCCATTTCGGCGATCCACAGGGCGCCGATCAGCGGCATGGGCAGTCCGGACACCTTCACGCGTCGGTACTCGTGGCAGTCCTGGCGCCTGCCGGCATGCCCTCATGGGCGGCGCGAACCTCGATGAGATCGGCATTGATGTCGGGAGGCAGGGTAAGGATGGCGATCAGTGCCGCCGCCATCGACTCAGGCTGCGCGGGCGTGCCGGTCATGGCGGCGTGGCCAGTCTCGACAATCTTGCGATAGAAAGCCTGGGTTGTCTCCGTTGACCAATTGGCGCTACCGGAGCCGCCCGCGACCGAGCCTGAGCGTAATATGGATACACGGATGCCATCGGCACGCAGTTCGTCCCGCAAGCCCTGTGAGAGGCACTCCACCGCGGCCTTGGTGGCGGCATACATCGCCAGCATCGGGAACGGCATCCGCACGGACTCGCTGCTGATGTTGACGATCTGGCCGCGGGTTGCCCGCAGGTGCGGAATGGCGGCGCGGATCATCCACGCGGTGCCGAGAATGTTGACGTCGACATGATTGCGGATCAGCGCATCGGTGCCGGTCTCAAAGGCAAAGGGATGAAAGATCGCGGCGTTGTTGATCAGGACGTCGAGGCGACCGAACTGGCGCGCGGCGCCATCCACCGCCGCCTTGACCGCGTCTGGCCGGGCGATGTCGCAGGGGAAGAGGCCGATCTGATCGCCGAATGTGTCCTGGAGTGCATCGAGTTCAGGGGAGGGGCGCGCGAGGCATGCCACGCGCATCCCTCGGTCAACCAGCGCGGCAACGAACTGGCGGCCCATGCCCTTGGAGGCGCCAGTGACAATGGCCACCTTGCCGGAAAACTGCGGCATTTCGTTCTCTCCCCTGTCGCCAGTTCCGGCGTTGTGATTATTATTGACGATATGTCAATTTATTGCCTTGTGGCAAGGGGTGCGGCTAGGTAGCCCTCATAAAAGATCAGTATGAGATGTTCGAACACCATGTCTGCACGAGCGAAAGGGAGGTCCGGCGTGTCCACCAAGGCGGAAAACGCGCTTGCCTATAATCATCTCGGACAGAAAATGGGTTCCAAGGGCCAACGGACGCGCCAGCTGTTGATTGACACCACCGTTGAGCTGCTGGAGACCCATGGTCTGCGCGACCTCTCCGTCGTCGACGTGGCCCGGGCCGCCCAGACGTCGCCGGCGACCTTCTATGTGTATTTCCGCGGTGTGCCCGAGGTGGTGCTGGCGGCGCTGGAGACCGCGGCGCAGACCTCGCCGGAGATCGAAGCGATGATCGGCGAGGACTGGCTGGCGCCTGAGGCGAAAGAACGCTCGCTGGCTTTCGTCGTCGCTTACACCGAGCTGTGGAACCGGCACCGGACGATTTTCCGGGTGCGCAATCTGGCGGCGGAGGAAGGCGACGAGCGCTTCTACCGTGCCCGCATGAGCGCGGCTCGCCCGATGATGAACGCCTTGTCGGCCCAGATTGCGCGTGCGCAGGCGGCGGGGCGGACGCCCGCCGATCTCAGTCCGCAGGCGTGCGCCGGCACGGTGTTGATGATGCTGGAACGGCTGGCGGCGATCGGACCGATCACCGCCGACCATGACGGCATCAATTACGCGGCGTTACGCGAGGCCGCAGCCTATACCGTCGGCTACATGCTGGGTGCGCGCGCCTGATGTCCGGTCTCATACGGCCTGGGTTGCCTCGGCGATCATCTGCTGCATGTTGAGCACGCCGGTCATCAGGCCGCCCGCAAGCCCGGCATCCACCGGCAGGCACACGCCGCTGATGAAACGGGCGGCATCGCTGTTCAGCAGGATCAGCGGCAGCGCCTGCTCCAATGGCGTGGAAAAGCGGCCTTTGGCGCGGGCAAATGCCCCGAGGACGGCGTCACCGGCCACCTTGCGGAAGTCATCGAGCATCGGGGTGTCGATGGGGCTTGGCATGGTGCAGTTGATGCGGATATCGCGCTGCATGAGTTCCGGCGCCACCATCTGCGTCCAGGTGTTGATGGCTTCCTTCGACAGGCCATAAGGATCACCGGCGCGTTCGGCGTTGTCGGTGTACCACTGCCGTGCCTTGGCGAAATCGCTATGGGCCATGAACTCCCGCACCAGTGGCTGGCGGGTGAGGTAGCTCATGCCGGCCAGCGACGACACCGTGACGATGGCGCCGCCCTTGCGGATGCGTGGCAGCCACTGCTGGGTCCAGTGGCGGATACCGAGGAAATTGACTGTCACCACATCTTCACCGGGAAAGGTCTGTGGCAGACCGGAGACGTTGAACAGTGCGTCGATTTCGCCGCCGATGGCCGCCACGCCGGCGGCGATCGACGCCGGGTCGCGCAGGTCGACGGTCGTGAAGGAGGCAAGATCGACCGGTGACGGCTTGATGTCGGCGCCATGGACTTCGGCGCCCAGCGCCACGAGCTGGCGGGCGCAAGCCTCGCCCGTGCCCGAAAAACAGCCCATCACCACCACGCGCTTGCCGGCATAGCCCAGAATATCGCTCATTCGATCCTCCCCGATTACTTCGCCGGTGAGACTAGCCGGCGCCCGTCGGCGGCTCAATATAAATTGATGATTCGTCAATTAACGATGCGAGCTCAGGCCGCGTCATCCAGCAAAATCTGCCGGCTGGCCGGTGCGACGAAGGTCAGCAGATGCGCCCGCTTCAGACAGAAATGCGGATAAGCCTCATCCGTGATGCCGATGGCGCCGTGAATCTGGACATTGGCCCGACTGTTCTCGACAGCCGCCTGGTCCGCCAGATGTTTGGCGGCGGCGATGTGGAAGGCAGCGTCGGCACCGCCGGCATCGAGCGCGCAGGCGGCGAAGTAAAGCTGCGAGCGGGCGACGGCGGCGCGTACCGCCATGTCGGCGCACAAATGCTTGATCGCCTGGAACCAGCCGATCGGACGATCAAACTGCTGGCGCATTTTGGCGTAGTCGCTGGCCATGTCGCGGGCGGCATCGGCGCAGCCCACCGCATAGGCGGCGGCGAGCAACTGCAGGTGGAGCGCGGCACGGGGCTCGCCGAGCGGAGTCAGGGCAGGCGTGGACGCCAGGCGAGCGAGAGTGGCCGAAGGGTCAAGGCTGGCGGCGCTGGCCAGTTCAGCCGGCAGGGCGCAGGTGAAGGCGTCACCATCGCGCAGGCCCAGCGCCAGGGACGCGCCGGTGCCGTCGAGTATCCGAACGGTATCCGCTGCCGGAATGACGAGGCCCACCCGCCTTTCCGTGCCGGTCCAGCGTCGTGCGACCGCGGTCGATAGCGCGCCGATGGGTGCCAGATGGCGGCCAAGTTCGGCGAACACCAGCGCCTCGGTGGCATGGTCGAGGCCGAGATCGGTATGGGTCATGCCAAGCCAGCCCATTTCGCGCATCTGGGTCCACAGGTCCGGTGACCGCTCGCGGGCGTTTTCCAGCGGCATGTTGTCCCGGCACCAATCGGCTGTTGCCGTGACGAAAGCCTCCTGATCAGCATTGGGAGTCAGGTCCATGATATCACCTCGATTTGGGCAGGCCGAGCAGACGCTCGCCAATAATGTCTCGCTGGATCTGGCTGCTGCCGCCGGCGATGGTCGCCGCGAATCCGCGCAGATAGTCGGCGACCGCATTGTCGTCACCGTAGCGGAAGTCGAGCATCGCCTCGCCCAGCAGCAGGACAGCCATGCGTTCGATGCGTTGCCCGAGTTCGGCGGAGAAGAGGCGGATGACCGAAGCCTCGGCGCCGGGCTGCCCCGTGCGCGCGACTTCGGAAATATTGCGATAGGTCATCGCTTGCAGCGCGGCGACTTCGGCGCGCATCTGGGCGAGCTGCTCGGCGATGCGATCATCGCGGATCATGCCAGTGGCCCGCGCCCGCTCGATCAGTTCGCTGACTTCCTGCGACTGCTTGACCTGGTCGGCAATGAAGCCGGTGCCGCGCTCGAAGCTCAGCGTCGACATCGCCACCTTCCAGCCGTTGCCGAGGCCGCCCACCACATTGGCGAGAGGGATGCGCACGTCGTCATAGAAGACCTGCGCGAATTCCACCTGGCCCGACATCTTGGCAATCGGCCGTACCGTGATACCCGGCGCGTGCATGTCGCAGATCACCCACGACAGCCCCTTGTGGCGTTGCGAGCCTTCTTCGGTTCGCACCACCAGTTCCTGCCAGTCGGCGACGTGAGCGAAGCTGGTCCAGATCTTCGAGCCATTGATGACCAGTTCGTCACCATCGACGCGCGCATGTGTCTTGATGCCGGCAAGGTCGGAGCCGGCCCCGGGTTCCGAGAAGCCCTGGCACCAGATCGCCTCGCCCTTGAGGATGCGCGGCAGGTGCCAGGCTTTCTGCTCCTCGCTGGCGTTCAGGATCAGCGTCGGGCCGCCGTGGTTGATGCCGACGAAATTGGCGCCGATCCACGGCGCGTGCGCATGCGCATATTCCTCAAGCCAGATCACCTGCTGGACAATGGACAGTCCCCGCCCGCCATATTCAGCCGGCCAGTTGATACCGGCCCAGCCGGCGTCGAACAGGCGACGCTGCCATGCCTTGTCGAAATCAATTGCTTCAATGGCGTTGAGCGGGCGCTTTTCCGACGGCACGTTGGCGTACAGCCAGTCACGACATTGGGCACGGAATTGCTGCTCTTCCGGCGAGAAGTTGCAGTCCATCAGCACGAAACTCCAGGATTGACGAGTGGGAAAAAAGAAATCCATCCTCGCGCGCGAACAGGCGGGTAACGCCGCGACGGGGAGGAAACATGACCATGAACTCGGCCGATATGCCGACGACACTGCACGCCGCGTGGGCGCGAATCGGCATCGGGGCGCCGCGCGCGATGGGCGTGGCGATGACCGAGGCCGCGAGACGCCATCCTGACGCGCTGCTTCATGTCCATGGTGGCGAGGGTGCGCGCCAGGCAACGCTTGGTGACATCCACGCCGCCGGTCGCCGGCTGGCCGGCGCCTTTCGTGCGCTGGGTGTCATGCCGGGTGAGACCATTGCCATGCAACTGCCCAACAGCCTTGAGAACGCGATCATCTTCCAGGCGGCGGCAGCCCTCGGCTGCACGGTGCTGCCGATCGTGCATATCTACGGACCGCACGAACTGGCCCATATCCTTGCCGACAGTGGCGCGGCGTTGCTGGTGACGCCCGACCGCTGGCGCAACATTGACTATGCTGATCGTCTTGCCCGGTTGCCGGATTTGCCGGCGTTGCGTCACCGGATTGTCATCGGCCGGGACATACCGCCGGGCGCGGTTGCCTACGACGCTCTGCCGATGGGTCAATGCCCTGACGTCACTGTCGATCCCGAAGCCGTGGCGCTGCTGCTTTACACCTCCGGCACCACCGCCGCCCCCAAGGGCGTGCGCCACTCCGCCCAATCGCTGGTTGCCGAGCTGGAGATCGGGCGCCGTGACCGGCCGGCGGACGAGAGCTGGCTGGCGCCGTGGCCGTCTGGCCATATCGCCGGTACGCTCGCCATTCTCGGGCATGCCCTGCTCGGCCGGCCGATGGTGCTGATGGAGAGTTTTGAAGCAGCGGCGGCGGCCGAACTGGTGGCACGCTTCCGCGTCACCCAGACGTCGGGCACACCGTTCCACCTTGCCGGGATGCTGGAGGCCGCCGCACGCGATGGCCATGACCTTTCCAGCCTGCAGCAGTTCCTGATTGGCGCAACCACCGTGCCGCCGGCGCTGGTGGCGGCGAGCGAGGCCGCGGGCATCCGCTGCTGCCGCTGCTATGGCTCGACGGAAATGCCGACGGTCTCGCAGTGCCTGCCCGAGGATCCGCTGCAAAAACGGCTTAACACGGACGGCCGGCCCAATCCCGGGGTCGAGGTGCGACTGGTCGATGACGACGGCACCGACGTGCCGGCCGGCGCCGAGGGCGAGATCGCCGTGCGCGGGCCGGAACGCTTCCTGGGTTATACCGACAGCGCGCTCAATGCCGCGGCCTTTCTGCCCGGCGGTTGGTTCCTGACGGGCGACATCGGTCGAATCGACGCCGACGGCTTCCTCGCCATCACCGATCGCAAGAAGGACATTATCATTCGTGGTGGCGAGAACATCTCTTCCCGTGAGGTCGAGGAGCTGTTGCTCGATCTGCCGGCGGTTCGCGAAGTGGCGGCGATCGGCGTGCCCGACAAACGCCTGGGCGAGGTGGTCGGCGCTGTGGTCATCGTGGAGGACGGGCAGACGGTGACTCTGGAGGCGATCAGCGCGGCGTTCCGGGCACGCGGTGTCGCCCGCCAGAAGACGCCTGAGCACCTGATGATCGTGACAGGGTTTCCGCGAACGCCCAGTGGCAAGGTGCAAAAGGCGGAATTGCGTCATATGCTTGTCGCGCAGGGGCTCATTCCGCCGCGTTGATGGCGGCGGGGGAAGGTCAGTTCTGCGGCCTGATAACACGGACCGTCTCCCCGGGCGTTTCATGGCGATCAGGCGGCGGGTTGCGCTTGATCAATATTACTTAGTTATATAACTTGCGCTCTTAATTGAGGGAGAGATTCGACTGATGTCAATCCTGTATGATGACGGCCAACAAGCGATTGCCACCGAGTCCCGCCGCGTGCTGGACGCCCGGATGGACAAGGACCGGCTGCTGAAACTGCTGGAGCAGCAAGGCGCCTGGGACGATATATTCTGGAAAACCGCGGTCGAGCAGGGCTGGACCGCCCTGGCCTTGCCGGAAGCCTATGGCGGGCTGGGGCTTGGCCTCGTCGAGCTCGGGCTGGTGGCGCAGGCCTGTGGCGCCGCGACCGCCGGCGCCCCGTTTCTGACCGTGGGTGATGGCGCTGCCCAGGCGGTGCTCGCGGCCGGTGGCGATGATCTCAAGGCGTCGCTGTTGCCTGCCTTGGCGAGTGGCGAGAAGCTGGCGACCGTCGCTTTCGCGGAGGGCAACGCGCCGCTGCCCTCCTTGCCTGAGGCCCGTTTCGCCAACGGTGTGCTCACTGGCGGCAAGCCGGGTGTGGTCGCGGGTCTGCGGGCGGATGTCGCGCTGGTGTGGGCGAACCATGCTGGCCAGCCGGCGCTGGTGCTGGCTGATTTGACGGCGGCCAAACGCACGGCGATCGACAGCTTCGACAACAGCCGACTCTATGCCGACCTCGGGTTCGATCAGGTGCCGGCGACGCTGCTGGTTGACGGCGCGCCGGCGCTCAGCCTGGCGCAGACCATCCTTGCCCGCATGGCGGTGGTGACGGCACACGAGCAGACCGGCGGCGCGGAAGCGCTGCTGTTCATTGCCCGTGACTATGCCAACACCCGCAAGGCGTTCGGCCAGCCGATCGGCGGTTTTCAGTCGGTGAAGCACCGGATAGCTGAACTCTACGGCTTGGTCGAGCTTGCCCGAGCCAACTGCATCCATGCCGCGGCATCCGACGGCTCGCCCGACTTCCTGAAGGCCGCCGCCGCGGCACGGCTGTCGGCGACGGAAGCCTATGATACGACCGCGCGCGACACCGTGCAGATTCACGGTGGTATTGGCGTGACCTGGGAAGCCGGTCTGCATCTCCACATGCGCCGGGCGCGCAGTCTGGCGATCGAACAGGGCAACATGTTCTTCTGGGAAGACCTGCTGGTCAGCGAGCTGACGGGAGTGGCGGCATGAGCGACGTGGACACCTATCGGGCCAAGGCACGCGCCTGGCTTCAGTCAATGGCGCCGATCTATGGGCGGGACGCCCGGCGGGGCCTTTCCGAGGTCGAGGATCTGGCGCTGGCGCGGCGTTACCAGCGTGCCAAGTTCGATGCCGGCTATGCCGGCATCAACTGGCCGACCGCGGTCGGAGGGCAGGGGCTGTCGCATCTGGAGAAAGTGACGTTCGACACCGAGGAGATGAGCTTCGGGATGCCGAGCGTCTATTTCGGTATCTCGCTGGGGATGCCGGTGCCGATCCTGATCCGCTTCTGCGAGGACAAGGCGTGGATGCGCGAGCGGGTGATCGCTGCGCTGAAGGGCGAGGAAATCTGGTGTCAGCTGTTTTCCGAACCCGCCGGCGGGTCCGACCTTGCCGGCCTGCGCACGCGGGCGGAGCAGGATGGCAACGGCTGGAAACTCAATGGCCAGAAGGTTTGGACCAGCTGGGCGCAATACTCCGACTATGGCGTGATCGTCGCCCGTACCGATCCCACCGTGCCCAAGCACAAGGGCCTGACCTATTTCTGGGTCGATATGCGCGCGCCGGGGGTGACGGTGCGGCCGATCAAGCTTGCCGGCGGCGACAGCCACGTCAACGAGGTGTTCTTCGATGACGTCAAGCTGACGGATGCCCAGCGCATGAGCCCTGTGGGCGGCGGCTTCGCGGTGGCCATGGCGACCCTGATGATCGAGCGCTACGTGGCGACGGACAGTGCCGGCTTCGGCCCGCCGCTCGACCTGTTCGTCGATCTGGCGCGCACCTGCAGCCTCTACGGCCGACCGGCGCTGGAGGATGCGCGTATCCGTTCGACGATCGCGCGCAACTATGCGATGCGCGCAGGGTTGGAGTCGATCACCACGCGGGCGATGAAAATGATGCAGGCCGGCATGGAGCCGGGGGCGGAAGGCTCGCTCAACAAGCTGGTCGCCGTGCGCAGCCGGCAGAAATTGTCGGAAATGGCGATCGATCTGCAGGGTAATCTCGGCCTGCACTTCGACCCTCATGCCTTCGTCAAGGAAGACTGGACGGCGAGCTGGATCAACGCGCCCACCGGCCGCATCGCTGGTGGCGCGGACGAGATGCTGCTCAACACCATTGCGGAGAAGATCCTCGGCCTGCCGCAGGATTATCGCCCCGACAAGGGTGTGCCGTTCAACCAGATCCCGGCCTGAGGCCGGATGCTTGCCGGCGCGCCGGTGGGCCTTTTGCGGAATGATAACGCATCAGCCGCTGCCCGGGGGAATCCGGGTGGCGGCCTTGGGGATGGAAGGATAATCGGACTGTGATCAAGACACGCATCACCGAGCTGCTCGGCATCGAGCGGCCTATTGTCCAGGGTGGCATGCAGGGCGTGGGGCGGGCCGAGCTCGCCGCCGCGGTGTCGAACGCCGGCGGCCTTGGCATTCTCACTGCCTTGACCCAGCCGACACCCGACGCGCTGAAAGCGGAAATCGCGCGCTGTCGGGCGATGACCGACAAGCCGTTCGGCGTCAACATGACGGTGTTTCCGACCATCAACCCGCCCGACTATGCGGCTTATGCCCAGGCGATCATCGACAGCGGCATCACCGTTGTCGAGACCGCCGGCACCCAGGCGGTCGCCGATGTGTGGGCGATCCTGAAGCCTGCCGGCGTCAAGATCATTCACAAATGCACGGCGGTTCGCCATGCGGTCTCGGCCGAGCGCAAGGGCGTTGATGCCATTTCCATCGACGGTTTCGAATGTGCGGGCCATCCGGGCGAGGACGACATTCCGGGCCTGATCCTGATCCCAGCTGCCGCGGACAAGGTGAAAATCCCGATGCTGGCGTCCGGTGGCTTCGGCGACGGGCGCGGTCTGGTGGCGGCGCTGTCGCTGGGGGCGGACGGCATCAACATGGGCACGCGCTTCTGCGCCACCGTGGAAGCGCCAATCCATCCCAACGTCAAGCAGGCCTATATCGCCAATGACGAGCGCGGCACCAACCTGATCTTCCGCAACCTCAAGAATACCGCGCGTGTTGGCAAGAGCGCGGTATCGGATGAAGTGGTGCGCAGGCTGTCGCAGCCGGGCGCGACTTTTGCCGAAGTCGCTGAACTGGTGGCAGGTGCGGCCGGTCGGGAGCTGCTGGAAACCGGTGACATGAGCCGTGGCATTTTCTGGGCCGGCATGGTGCAGGGCCTGATCCATGACATTCCCACCGTGCGTGAGCTGATGGACCGTATCATGGCGGACGCGGAAGCGATTATTCGCGGCCGGCTTGCCGGCATGTTGCTCTGAGCCTACTGTTGATCCTGTTTTAACGACACCTATTCAGTTCTGGAGAGATACAAATGGCGGAAGCTTATATTGTTGATGCGCTGCGCACGGCCGGTGGCCGGCGCAACGGGCGGCTGTCGGGCATTCATCCGGCCGATCTTGGCGCCGTCAGCCTCAATGCGATCGTCGATCGCACCGGCATCGATCCGGCCGCGATCGAGGATGTGATCATGGGCTGCGTCGGCCAGGCCGGCGAGCAGGCGCTGCACATCGGGCGCAATTGCGTGCTGGCCTCGAAACTGCCGACCAGCGTGCCGGCGGTGTCCATTGATCGTCAGTGCGGCTCGTCGCAGCAGGCGGTGCATTTTGCCGCCCAGGCCGTGATGTCGGGTGCCCAGGATGTCGTCATCGCGGCCGGCGTCGAGAGCATGAGCCGGGTGCCGATGGGGCTTTCAGCCATGCGCGAGCAGGGCTTCGACGCCAACAGCCAGGCGATCAAGGATCGCTTCAGCGTTAAGGGATTCAGCCAGTTCGCCGGCGCCGAGATGATCGCCAAGAAGTGGGGCCTGAGCCGCGCGGACCTCGACGCCTTCGGGCTGGAAAGTCACAAACGGGCGGCAGCGGCCACGCAGGCTGGCGCGTTCGACAAGGAAATTGTGCCAGTCGAGATCACGCTGCCGGATGGCAGCAAGGAACTGCACGTCAAGGACGAGGGTATCCGCTACGACGCAAGTCCTGAGTCCATGGCCGGCGTCAAGCTGCTGGCCGAAGGCGGCGTCATCACGGCGGCGACGTCCAGCCAGATTTGCGATGGTTCGTCGGCGGCGCTGATTGTCTCCGAGCGCGCGCTGAAGGCGCACAACCTGACGCCGCTGGCGCGCATCCATAATCTGACGGTTACCGCCGGTGATCCGGTGATCATGCTGGAGGAGCCGTTGTTCGCCACCGACCGGGCGCTGCAGCGCGCCGGCATGAAGATCGGCGACATCGACCTCTACGAGGTGAACGAGGCCTTCGCGCCGGTGCCGATGGCCTGGCTGCGCCACACCGGCGCCGATCATGCCAAGCTCAACGTCAACGGCGGCGCCATCGCGCTCGGCCATCCGCTCGGCGCGTCCGGCACCAAGCTGATGGCGACGCTGGTCCATGCGCTGCGGGCGCGCGGCTTGCGCTATGGCCTGCAGACCATGTGCGAGGGCGGCGGTGTCGCCAACGTGACCATCATCGAGACGCTGTAAGCCACACCGTCCGACGCCTGGAGCGCCGGCTAGTCGCGCTGCCCACGCCGGTAGCGCAACGGGCTCTGGCCGGTCCAGGCGCGGAAGGCGCGGGTGAAGGAGCGGGCCTCGGCGTAGCCGAGCTCGGCGGCGATCGTCTCCACGGTCGAGCGACCCTCGGCGAGCCGGCGGATCGCCATGTCCCGGCGCTGATTTTCCGCCAGTTGTGACAGGCTGGTGCCTTCCTCGCGCAGCCGCCGGGCCAGCGTGACCGGGGTCAGCCCCAGCGCCGCGGCCATGGTGTCGAGCGATGGCTTGATAAAGCCGCCAGCGGCATCGCGAGGCCGCAGCAACTGCCGCACCTGGCGGGAGACGCTGTGATCGCTGGCCGGAATGGTCATGAAATCCAGCGGTGCGCGGGCCACCATCGCCGCCCGTTCGGACTCACCGCGTCTCACCGGCCCGGCCAGGGACGCGCGTTCCAGTACCAGCCGGTGTTCGCTGGCGCCGAAGCGCAACTTGCCGGGGAACAGATACTTGAACTCCTCGAAGTAGCCGATGGGGCGCGCATAGGGAAACTCGGCGCGCAGCAGCGGCACGGTCTCGCCCGCCAGCCAGCAGGCGAAACGGTGCCAGATGATCAGCCAGAACTGGCTGAAATAGTGCTCGGCATCCAGCTCGGGCTGACGGAAGCGCACGGTAATGACAGCATGGTCGCCCTTGATGTCCAGGCGCGTGGTGATGGCCTCGGTCAGCAGCGCGTAAAACGCCATCCCCTTGGCGAGCGCCGCCTGCACCGTCGGCTGGGTCAAGGCAAGCTCCGTCATCAGCGCGAAGGCGCCGGGGCGTACCGGTGTGTCGGTGCAGCCCATGTGTTCGTCGTCGAGTGCGGCCCAGATGGCGCGCACCAGTATGGTCATCGCCTCGACGCTGCCCCGCCAGCCGGGGCGGCTGATGTCGGCCTCGACCAGGTTGGCGGTGGCCAGCAGGGCGGCGCGGTTGTGTCCGGCACGCTCGGCGCCCAGGGTGCAGACCCGGAAATAATGGGCGTCGATGGTCGCCATCGGTTGCCTTGCTGTGCACGATTGAGTGTGTTTTCAGGTCTGATATGGACCTGTCGGCGGGCACCGGCAACGGCTAAAATGGCCGCAACGAACCACCGGAAAACGTATCATTGGGATTGGGGAGGGCATGATGAGCGAGGCTATCGATCTGGCCAATGAGACTGCCGCGGCCCGCTGGGCACGCTTCAAGCCGATCGTCACGGGCGAAGACTATCTGGAAAGCCTGCGCGGCCGTCCGGTGAACGTCTATCTGTTCGGCGAGAAGGTGGCCGAGCCGGTTGACCACCCGGTGATCCGGCCGTCGATCAACGCACTGAAGATGACCTATGATCTCGCCATCGAGGATCCCGAGCTGGCGACCGCGCACAGCGACCTCATTAATGCTCGGGTGAATCGCTTCCTGCACATCGTCGGTTCGCCCAACGATCTGGTGATGAAGAACCGGATGCAGCGGCGCATGGGCCAGCTCACCGGAACCTGCTTCCAGCGCTGTGCCGGCCTCGACACCATCAGCGTGCTGCACTCGATCACCTACGACATCGATGCCAAGCACGGCACCAGCTACCATCAGCGCTACCTGGAATTCATGCGCCAGGCGCAGCGGCACAACATCATCATCGGCGCCGGCATGACCGACCCCAAGGGCGATCGCTCGAAGCGGCCGAGCGAACAGGCCGACCCCGACCTGTTCATGCACGTCACCCGGCGCACCAAGGAGGGGCTGTTCGTGCGCGGCGCCAAGGCGCACATGACCGGGGGGCTCAATTCCCACTGGATCTGCGTCATGCCGACCATGAACCTTGGGCCGGCGGACAAGGACTATGCGGTGGTCGGGCTGGTGCCGGGCGACGCGCCGGGGCTGACCTACATCTACGGCCGCCAGTCCTGCGATACCCGGGCGCTGGAGGCCGGCGACATCGACAAGGGCAATGCGAAGTTCGGCGGCCAGGAAACGCTGGTGGTGTTCGACGACGTGTTCATCCCCTGGGACCATGTGCTGATGGACGGTGAGTATGAATTCGCCCAGGAGATGGTGGCGCGGTTCACCGCCTATCATCGGGCGAGCTATGTCTGCAAAACCGGGCTGGGCGACGTGATGGTGGGGGCGGCCGCGGCCATCGCCGAATACAACGGCGCCGATGGTGCCAGCCACATCAAGGACAAGCTGGTCGAGATGACCCATCTCAACGAGACCATCTATTCCTCGGGCATCGCCTCCAGCCACGAGGCGAAGCAACTGCCGTCGGGCATCTACATGAACGACGCCATGCTGGCCAACGTGTGCAAGCACAACGTCACCCGCTTCCCGTATGAAATTTCGCGGCTGGCCCAGGACATCGCCGGCGGCCTGATGGTGACGCTACCGTCGGAGGCGGACTTCCGCAGCAACGTGACCGGGCCGATGCTGGAGAAATATCTGCGCGGCCGTTCCAACCTGCCGGTGGAAGTGCGCCAGCGGATGCTGCGGCTGATCGAGAACATGACGCTGGGGCGCAACGCCGTCGGCTACCTGACGGAATCGATGCACGGCGCCGGCTCGCCGCAGGCGCAGCGCATCCAGATTCTGCGCGGCATGGAGGTCGATCGCAAGAAGGGTTACGCCGAGAACCTGGCCGGCATCAGCACCGCCACAAAGGCTGACGCTGGTTGACCGGGTGGGTCTGATGTTCGAACGCCTGACCCTGCCGCTGATGTGCGCGCCGATGAGCTTCGCCTCGTCGGTGCCGCTGGCGGTCGCCTGCGCGCGGGCCGGCGTTGTCGCCGGCTGGCAGGGCGGCACGGTGACGTCGCTGGAGGACTGCGCGCGCTATCTCGACGCGCTGGCCGGCCTGGATGCGCCTGGCCCCGCCATCGTCAACCTGCCGGCGCGCATCGCCACCGAGCCGGACGGCGAGGCCAAGCTGGCACTGTTCGAGCGCCACCGTGTGCCCCTGGTACTTTCCAGTATCGGTGACCCGACGCGACTGGCCGAGCGGGTGCACGGGTGGGGTGGTCGTATCATCCAGGACGTCACCACCCTGCGCCATGCCGAGAAGGCGATCGCCGCCGGCGTCGACGGGCTGATGGCGACCTGTGCCGGGGCGGGCGGCCATACCGGCTTCATCACGCCGCTGGCCTTCGTGCCGGCCTTGCGCCGGCTGTGGGGCGGGCTGCTGATCGTCGCCGGCGGGATCGCCGACGCCGCCGGCATGGCCGGCGCGCTGGCGCTGGGGGGCGATCTTGCCTGCATGGGCACCCGCTTCATTGCCACGCCGGAAAGCGGCGTGGTGCCGGCCCACCGCGACATGATCGCGGCGGCGGGCATCGATCGTATCGTGGTGTCGGCGGCGATGAACGGCGTGCCGGCCAACTGGATTCGGGACTCGCTGGAGGCGGCCGGGCTGGACGCCGACCAGATCGCCGGCGGCCGGATCAGCCTGCCCGGCGGGGCGCGGCCCTGGCGCGATACCTACAGCGCCGGCCAGAGTGTCGGGCTGATCGACGCGGTGGAACCGGTGGCGGTGCTGGTCGAGCGGTTGTCCGCCGAGTTCACCGCCCTAGACCCCGCCACGCGCTGGCGCGAACGCCTCGCCGTGATCGAACAGGCGTGGGCGGGGCGGCGATAACGCCGTGAGAGGGCGCATCGCGTCCGCCCCCTGCGGCGGCATTGAAGGCAGGCCCGGTTCGGCCTGGCCAGGCAACTCCCCAACGGCCGAGCGTCGTGTTCATCGCGCTTTCTCCTGAGCCAGTGATCGCAGGATGCCTTGCCCGTGGGTGGCGGCGATCGCGAGGATCATCAGACCACCGGCCAGCATGAAGGTCAGCCGCATCCCGGTCGTGATTGCCATGGGCGCCGCATGGGCGAGATCGTCCGAGCCGACACCTAGCGCGAATACCGACCCCATCAGTGACGCGCCAGCGATCAGCCCGATATTGCGCGACAGGGCGAGCAGGCCGGCGACGGTGCCGCGCTGGTCCGGGGGGACATCGGCGAGGGTGGCGGTGTTGTTGGCGGCCTGGAACAGTTGGTAGCCCGGTGTCAGGACCATGATCGCCAGTATGTAGCCGGGGACGCCGACGATGATGGGCAGGGTCGCCAGCAGAAAGGTGCCGATGGTCAGCAGGATGAGGCCGAGCGCCAGCACGCGCCGGCTGCCCCAGGCATCCACCAGCCGACCGGCGGGAACCCCGCTGAAAATAGCCACGCCGGGCCCCACGGACATGACGAGGCCCACCAGGGCCTCCGACAGACTAAGGCCACGCCCAAGATAGAAGGGGCCGACCACCAGCGTTGCCATCATGACGGCGGCGACCATGAGGTTGACCACAAGGCCGGGCAACAGACGCCGGTCGGGCAACACCCACGGGCGTGTCGCGGGTGAGGATTCCCTGGGGGTGCGGCGTGGCAGGGCGCGGAAGGCGAGTGCCAGTGTCAGGGTGGTCAGTGGAACCTGTGCCCAGAACACCCCGCGCCATCCGGCGGCCAGCACCAGTAAGCCGCCAAGTGAAGGACCGAGCGCGGTTCCCAGCGCCGACACCGTTCCCAGCAGGCCCATGGCGCGCCCCAAACGGTCTTCGCCCGCCGTTTCACGCATGAGCGCCATGGAGAGTGTCATCAGGAAAGCCGCGCCGATGCCCTGCAGTACGCGGGCGCCGATCAGCAGCCCGAGCGTCGGGGCGATGCCGCACAGTAACGAGGCGACGGCAAAGAGGGCGAGGCCGGTGAGATACAGCGTCCGTAGCCCATGGGCATCACCCAGCCAGCCGATAAGAACGACCGAGGCGGTCAACGCCGCGAGATAGGAAACGACGACCGCCTGCACCTGGGCGAAAGGCGCCGAGAACGCCTCGGCCAGCGCCGGCAGGGCGATATTGGCAATGCTGGTGCCCAGTGATGCCAGCAGCATCGAGAGCGCGAGCGTCAGCATGATGCCGGTCTGCCCTCTTTGCGGGGGGCTCGTTTCTGGCGGGGTCATGGCTTTTCCTTCTTGTCTGAATCGTCGTTCGGGTGCAGGCTACGAATTCAAGTCGACTTGAGGTCAAGCATGAAATTTCTCGATATCGGGGAGGTCTCCGCCAGGAGTGGTGTCAAGCCCTCGGCGCTGCGTTATTACGAGGATATTGGGCTGATTGCCTCGGTGTCGCGTCATGGTCTGCGCCGACAGTTCGGGGCGGAGGTGCTCTTGCAGCTCAAGTTGATCGCCATGGGCAAGCTGGCCGGTTTCGCGCTTGACGAGATCGCCGCCATGTTCGGCAAGGCCGGCGCGCCGGTGCTGCCGCGCGCGGTGCTGCATCAGAAGGCCGACGACCTTGACCGGCAGATCCACGGCCTGACGGCCCTGCGTGACACCCTTCGCCATGTGGCGGATTGCCCGGCGCCATCGCACATGGAATGCCCGACGTTCAGGCGACTGGTCGAGGTGGCCGGCAAACGCGGCCGCCGTCCGTCACGCCGAAAGGCTGTGCCTCGGGTGGATTGAAGCGTCTGAGCCTGTCGAAGGGCGGACGGCCGCATGAGGCAGATCGGCCCCGACTACGCCCCACGGATCGTCACGCCCGGACTTGTGTCCTGTGCATCCACCAGCAGCGCTTCCACCCGCGCCGCGCTGTTCGAAAGGCCCGTGGTCGCGTGGAAGACCGGGTCAAGCCCGGTCCTGACGGGGAGCGGCGGCAAATCAATGATCCTGGGTCTTCCAGGCAGCATGAACCCTCCGCCCTGCGGATAGTTCAAAATCATTCGGGTGGCCGGCGTGGTGGCGTTTACACTGGCGTCGGCGGTGACCCGCGGGTGCCGCCGAGACACCCGATGTCGCTGGCGCCCGGGGCCGCAAGCCGGCCGGACGCCAGGGCATCGACAAGAGCAATTCCTGATGTGAGGCGATCGATGGCGATTACGAGGCGTGAAGGTTTGGGCATGGCGGCTTTGGGCACCATGTTGGCGGCAACGGGCGCGTCCCCGGCGCTTGCGGGCCGGCCGAAGGCACCGTTTCTCACCAGGATCGACCTCACCGACCCCGAGTGGAACCGCGACACCCGCGCCCGTCTGAACGGCGACCTCGATTCCAGCAAGCAGCTGGTCGGCTGGCTGAAGGGCGTCATCCAGGGGGTGCGTCCCAACGAGGCGGTGCGCGACCTGATGGGCTTCGAGGGCTTCAGCGTCACCCGCATGTATCGTCGTGACGACGGCAGCTGGCGCAAGCTGCTGCGCGAGACCGTGTTCTACCGCGATCTCAAGACCGGCGAAATCCTCAAGACCTGGCACAACCCCTACACCGACGAGACGGTACGCGTGGTGCCGATCGCCAACGATCCGTACAACCAGACCATCGAGACCAATTTCATGGGCAAGCCGTGGATCGGCAACTGGACCCGCAACCCGGACGGCACGCTGACCCTGTTCTCCGGCGTCAACCTGTTTTACCCCAACCTGCTGGTGCCGTCGGTGTGGCAGCGGGAGTCGGCAGGCGACTTCAACCGGGTGACCGAGAACTTTACCTGGACGATGCGTGCCGAGGATCTGGAAAACCCGGCCAAAACCTATCTGCCGTGCGTCGGCGCCTGGCAGCGCATCACGCCGTGGCTGCCGTGGATGCTGATGGGCACCGCACCGGGACACATCAATTATTTCAGCCACTTCGCGCCGCTGCCCGGCGGCATCGACGCACTGGCGAAGCTGCCGCAGGATCTCATCGAGGCGACCCGCGCCATCGACCCCAAGCTGCTGCGCGCGCCGACCATCGAGGAAGACACGCTGCCCAACGAATCCAGCCTGGAGGCCTATGCCAAGGAGCAGAAACCGGCTCCGGTGCCGGCCGGCTGGACGCCGCCGCAGCCGCCGGCGCCGCCCAAATTCGAGGGCGACAAGTCCAAGCTGGGCAAGCAGTTCGGCCACTGAGGCCACGGACTGCGGAGCATGCGACAATGCCCGGGCCGTAATGCCCGGGCATTTTGCGTTTCGGGCAGTGACGCCCCGGTGGGGCGGCCGCTCAGGCCGGTGTGCCGGCGGTCATCTGGTCGAGGATCGCCTGCCAGTTGCCGGGGGTGATGCGCGCGCGGTACTCGGCGAGGAATTCTGGGTCGAGGAACTCGATCAGGAAGGCGCCTTCCACCCACACCTCGACGACATGGAACAGGTCGCCGCCGCGCGGACAGACGCGGGCCGGCCAGCCGGCGCCCGCGGCGATCGCCAGGATCTCCGACGCCGGACGGTCGACGCCGATGGCCGCATGGCACTCGCTCTCACGGCGCGGGGTGTCGGTTTGCGTCCACTCCACCTCGTCCGGCCCCCAGGTCATCACCAGCCCGCGCCGGGTGACCTCCAGCTCGATCGCGCCGTCGGCCGACCACGCCATCCAGGAATCCGGGCCACCGGGCGGGAAGGGGGTGGCGGTGCCGCCCATGATCTCCGCCAGCACGGCGGCGGCGGTTTCGGGGTGGTCGGCGGGCAGCGAGATATGGGCAATCAGCATGGCGGGACTTTCGTCAATTGGCGGGACGGCGGGGCAGGACGCGGGAACAGGGCGGCGGGCGCGCCATCGTCGCCGATAGCGACGCGGCGACGCGGGATACGCGGGTAAAACGGCAAACGCTGAAGAACACGACAACGGCGCCAGTCGAAACAGGGGCGGCGCGTGACGGCGGCGTGACTACCCAGCCGGTGGTTGAAAGTCAACCGGCGCGGCGGCGGGGGCGGATGGTCGCAGCGACGGTGCGTGGCTTGACCGCGCCGGACAGCGGCCGTATTTGCGTAACGTCTAATATATAGAAGTCCCTGTCGTCGCGGTCCGGACCTCAGTCGCCCGGCGCGGCGACCGTCCGAGGAGAGCCGCCATGCGTCCTGCCCAAGCGATTCCGCTGTTCGGCATGTTGTTGCTGGGGGCGGCGGTGGTGGCCGCCGGCCCGGCGCCGGCCGATGTCCCCCCGGATGCCGGGGCGCCTGCCGCCGCTGCTGCCGGTGCGGCGCCATCGGCGGCGCCAGAGGTTGTCCGCGCCCGCGCGGCGCCAGAGGTTGTCCGCGCCCGCGCGGCGGTGGCCGCCTTCGCCGCCACCCTGCAGGGCGAGCTGAAAAACGCCATCGCGGCGGGCGGCCCGGTCAACGGCATCAAGGTGTGCGCCGAGCGCGCGCCGGCCATCGCGCATGAGGTCGGGACAGCCCACGGGCTTGCCATCGGCCGCACGAGCCTGAAGAACCGCAATCCCGCCAACACGCCGGATGCCTGGGAACGGGCGGCGATGTCCCGCTTCGAGCAGGACCGCCAGGCCGGCGCCGATCCGGCGACGCTGGAGGCGGTGGTGCACACGGCAATCGAGGGCCGGCCCGTCACCCGCTACATGAAGGCCATCGTCACCCAGCCGCTGTGCACCACCTGCCACGGTGCCACGCTGGCGCCCGAGGTCGAGGCGGCGCTGCGTGACTTCTATCCCGCCGACGCCGCGCGCGGTTTCGCGCCCGGCGACCTGCGCGGCGCCTTCACGGTGACGCTCGACCGCTGACCCCCGATGCGCCGAGGCCGGCCTGCCGAGGCTGGCCGGCGGCGGGGTGGGGACTAGATTGAAGCGATGTCCCGCTGTCACTGCTACACCTGCAACCCGGAGACCGACCGATGACCCGTCCTGCTGTCCGCGCCGTTCTGTTTTCCGCGCTGCTCGCCCTGCTGGGCCTGCCGGGCGTCACCCTGCCGGCGGCGGCCGCGCCCACCGAGGTGGTGGTGCGGGTGCTGAGCAAGGACGCCAAGTTCATCGGCACCAGCATGGGTGGCGTGCGCATCACCCTGCGCGACGTCGAGACCGGCGCGCTGCTGGCCACCGGGCTTACCGCCGGCGGCACCGGCAATACCGCCAAGACCATGCACAAGGACGGCGGCCGCCGGGCCCTGATGGCCGATGCCAGTGCCGCGCGCTTCGCCACCACGCTGGAGCTCGACCGGCCGACGCTGGTCGAGGTGGAGGCGCTGGGGCCGCAGGGCCAGCCGCAGGCGACGACGCGGGTGACCGCGCGCCAGTGGCTGGTGCCGGGCAAGTCGCTCAACGGCGGTGACGGCTGGGTACTGGAGCTGCCGGGCTTCGTCGTCGACGTGCTCGACCCTCCGGCGCACGGCCGCTGGACCGCCGGCCAGCCGGTGGCGCTGAAGGCCAACGTCACCATGATGTGCGGCTGCCCGATCGAGCCCGGCGGCCTGTGGGACGCCAGCCGCTACGAGGTGCGGGCGCTGGTCCGTCGCGACGGCCAGCCGGCCGGCGAGGTGTCGCTGGCCTTCGCCGGCGCCACCAGCCAGTTCGCCGGCAGCTTCACGCCGCCGGTGCCGGGCAGCTACGAGCTGACGGTCTATGCCTACGACCCCGCCACCGGCAACACCGGGCTTGACCGCACCACCCTGGTGGTGGCCGGTCAATAATCCGCCAGAAGCGGACACCGTCGAGGGGCGGAGTTTCGGGCCTGCCCTGATGAGCGCCGGCGGAACAGTCGGGATGACGCGGGCGATGCCTTGGCCGCGGCTTCATGTCCGTGAACGGCGGGTGCCTTGCTGGCCAGCGGGAACGCGGCGAATAGGTCTGGAAGACCGTCCCCACTTGCGCTATCGCATCAAACACGTCGGCACATGGCCATTCGTTCATCAGGATGACATATGGCGGCAAGGGGGTCTGGGCAGGCGCCGGGCGATCGAATCAGGCAGTGCGGAAATGGATATCGACGTTGATCGGCATGTCGACAAGGACGAGATCAATCTACTGGAAATCGCGTCCTATCTGTGGAACCGACGCTGGCTGATCGCCGCATTTGCCGCCGTCGCGCTGTGCGCGGCGATCGTGTACGCAAAATACGCAACCTATCTCTATACCGTTGAACTGCGCGTCACGCCGACGCAGCAGTCGTCTTCCGAGCTGTCCAAACTGGGTGGCCTCGCCGGACTGGCGTCCGTGGCGGGGGTGCGGATGAACCAGGACTCGGCATCGAACTATTTTGCGCTGTACACCGAGAATGTCACGTCCCGCGATGTGGCGGCGATGCTCCTCAAACGCACCGACCTGATGCAAACTGTCTTCAGGGCGGAGTGGGACGGCGAGAAACAGGGGTACCGCGAACCGGCCTCCGGCATTGTCCGGAGCCTGGCGCGCTTTGCAAAGCGTCTGGTCGGTATCCCCGTTTATGACTGGACGCCGCCTGACGCGGCGCGACTGCAGGAATATATTCA
Organism: Pseudomonadota bacterium; assembly: GCA_963205175.1. Taxonomy (GTDB): domain Bacteria; phylum Pseudomonadota; class Alphaproteobacteria; order Sphingomonadales; family Sphingomonadaceae; genus CAUJIW01. Next base: position 19,547 of record CAUJIW010000090.1, on the reverse strand, counting down.
ACGACACGTCAGGGTGGTGGAGGCCGAGAGATCGCCCGTGACAAGGCTTGTCATGGAGGCGCAAGACCCCGCTTTCGCGGCCGGTTTCCTCATGGCTCTTCATCAGGTGGTTGACGAAGGGCTGAGGCAGAAGGCGCACACCCGTGCGACGGCGTACATCGCTTATCTGTCACAGCAGCTGGAGAAAGCCACGCTGGTGGAACACCGCGCGGCCCTGGCGCAGGCACTGAGCGAGCAGGAACGCACCAGGATGATGGCAAGTTCCACCCTGCCGTTCGCCGCGGAACCCCTGGGCGAACCTGCGGCATCACCGCGTCCCACCAGTCCCAGGCCGATCATCATCCTGCCGCTCAGCGTGGTTTTCGGCGTCTTCACCGGTAGCCTGTTCGTGTTGCTTGATCGTCAGATCCGCCGCTATCGTCAGGTGGTCCGGCACTGAGTCCGCCCGATACTGGACGTCGGTGCCCGACGATGATGCGCGATTCATCCGGGTGAACTAGTCAATCAGGCGGCCTTCGCATGTCCAATTCTCCAGGGGTTGTCCATTTCACGGTGAACACGCAGCGGATCGGTGCTGTTTATGCCCTGACGACATTTTCGTTCCTGTTCCCATATATAAAAATCCTGCCGCTCCAGTCATACAACCAGCCCAATGCCTTGCTCATGTCGGCATTGCTGCTGCTTCTGGTGCCGACCATTCCCTCCGTCCTGCCCCGGCTTGACCGTATTTTCCTTTACTGCCTGGCGACCTTCGGGACGTTTCTGCTTTTTCTGGCGGCGCCGTCCGGCCTTGAAATCCGCGAGGTGCAGTTCTGGCTCAGTTACGTGTCGCCGCTGGTGCTGGTGCCGGTCATGCTGCACATCATCACAAGGAATGTGGAACAGTTCCGCACGATGCTGACGGCGGCCGTGCTGACCTGGATTGCCGTTGGCCTCATACAGTTCTTGATCGCGCCGAATTTTCTCATTTTCCTGATCGCGTCGCCGGACGCCAGCAGCCTGGGCGAGGCCGTGCTGGCATCCGGGCGCGGTGCCCTCTCCCTGGCGCCGGAGCCGACGCACCACGGCTTCCAGATGCTGCTGCTGGCGGCCGCTGTCGTGCTCGTGGGAGGCCGCCCCTGGGTCGCCGCCCTTGCGGTGCTGGATGCGGTACTGGTGGCGATGTCCTCGTCGGCGCTGCTTGCGCTGGGGCTGGGGGGCGTGCTGTGGTGCTTGCTGCGCCTGCGACGATTGCCCGTCCTGGTGCTGGGCGTGCTGGCGGGTGCCTCCGGGCTGGCGCTCGCCATTTCCTATTTTTCCGAGAAAAGCCGGATCATCGGTCTGCTGAAGGATCTTGTCGAGCTGGGGCCAAAGGTCATTCTGCTTGATTACAGCGTCAATGCCCGCATTTATGGTTTCTGGGAGCCGCTGAAGGATGCATTCGAACGGGGCCTCATGCCGCTGGGCATGGGGCACGCCACCTGGCTGGAGACCCGCGAACGCCTGCTCGACAACAACGCGGACATCCTTGGCCTCAGCCTGAACGGTGTATCGTCGGGACTGGGGATGCTGCTGGTCCAGGGCGGCTTTTTCATGCTCCCCGTCGTGCTCTATTTCTTTGCGCGCATCTGCCTGCCCAGGCGAGCACTGTTGCTGGGTGTCCTGCCGTGCGCCGCTTTCATGGTTTTCGTTTCCGCCTACTATATTTCCAGTCCGATGTTCTCGCTGGTGCTGGCCGCCGCGATCTGGGCCGCCCGGGCGGGAAAGGCCGGAACGGCGCCCGCTCATGCCATCCCGGACGGCGGCTGGCAGCGCCGCGGTCAGAAGGGCGCGATGCTCACATGACGTCGCGACAGGAAACTGACACCCCTGACCTTGACGTCGTAAAAGGCGTTCTGATCGCGTGCATTGTCGCAGGCCACAATACCTTGCTGTCGTTCTCGGTCGACAATGTGCAGCGCGTTCTTTACTCATTCCATGTTTTTGGCTTTCTTTTCCTGCCGTTCCTTGTGCCGGCCATCAGCCTGAACAGACGCGCGATCATTGACCGTTGCATGCGTTACCTGGTGCCATTTTCTGTCTTCTACACGCTGTCGGCAATCCTGTTCCTGGTGGTCGAACAGCACGGGCAGGGCATGTTCGGCTGGCTGAAGGATTATGTGCTCGGCCTGACGATCGCCAGTGCGCCGCTTGTCGACAGGGCGTCCGGGTTCCAGCTCTACTGGTTCCTGCCGACCTTGCTGGCGCTCACGATCCTGCGCGGCTTTCTGGCCGAGGCATCCAGCCGCCTGGCGGCGATCATCCTGTGCGCGCTCCTCGCACTGCACGGACTGATTGGCGAGGCGCCGAAGGACATCAAGACCTATGTCCCGCTTGGTTTGCTGATCATCATCTATGTGATGCCGCTGGGGATGATCGCCGGACGGCTGGCCAGAGGCGCGCCCGGCGGCGGGTGGCTGTCGTGGGCGATGCTGACGGTGTTTGTCGGTACGTCGGCGGCAATGATCATCATGGAAACGTCGGTCAATCTCGCCGCGCTCAACCTGTTCACCTATGCACAGTTGCCGCCCTTGCTGCTGCATGACGCCAATGCCGTGTCGGCCTTCGTGGCGCTGGTCGGGCTCAGCCGCCTGTTGCCGCTCAGGCGGATGTGGCATGCGCTGGGCCGGCACTCACTTGAAATCTATCTTTTTCATTCGCTGATCTACCAGGTGCTGCTGCGCCTGTATCAGGCCGCCGTCGCCTCTCGTCTGGTGCCGGACCAGCCTGTCGTTGCCGGTACGGTACTTTTTGTGGCCACCTGTGGACTGAGTTATGTCGCCGCCAAGGTTGGCGGCAGTCTCCCGGGCTGGCATCTGGCCTTTCCGCGATCGCTGGCTGACTGGCGCCGGGCCTGACGGCATTGGCGCCGGGTTGCCATCGTCGCCAGGGACCGGATGCGCCTCCACCCTAATGCTGATGCTGCGGCAGACCGTCGTCGAGACTGTAATAGTCACCTTTCTCGGCGACGAAGATATGCATCTCCAGCCGGGTCTCGGTGGGGGTATCGAACGCGCCCATGGCGATGCCGATCCAGTCGCGGTGCAGCGGCTCCCAGAACAACGAGGCACCACAGGTGGCGCAGAAACCGCGCCGGATCTTGGTCGACGACTGATACCAGGTCAGCGCGTCCGCGCCGTGGACGGTCAACGCCGTCTTCGGCACGTCGGTGGAGGCGAAATAGTGGCCGGATGTCTTGCGGCACTGCACGCAGTGGCAGCCATCGGGCGGCTTCAGCGTGTGATCGACCTCGAACGTCACCGCGCCGCACAGGCATGATCCCCTGTGTCCCGAGCCCTTGTGCATGATCCGCCACTCCCGGCCCCTGGTGGCCCGCCATCGTTTATCCTGCGCGCAGGATGCACGGAGGTCGGGGGGCGTGCAACCGGCGGGCGCGGCGAGCGTGTTCGGCGGGGGCGTTCAGCCGTTGGCGGTCTGCAGCATGCGGCGGAAACGGCCGAGCGCCAGCGTGAAGTACAGCGCGCCGATGCCGCCGACCCGCAGCATGTCCGGCCAGACGATCGGCAGGTCGGCGCCGCGATACAGCACGGCCTGGGCGAAGCGGACGAAGTGGGTGGAGGGCGAGCCCTGCATGATCGTCTGCAGCCAGCCGGGCATCGACTCCAGCGGCGTGATGGTGCCGGAAAGCATGTACATGATGATGAACACCGGGATGATCAGCATGGCGAACTGCGGCATCGAGCGGGCCAGCGTGGCGAGCAGGATGCCCAGCGACGTCGCGGCGAACAGGTAGAGCACGGCGCCGGCGAGAAACAGCGTCAGCGAGCCCGTCAGCGGCACCCCCAGCACGCCCTTGACCACCAGCGTCAGCGACAGACCGGTGGCGGCGACGACAACGGCGCCCATCGCCCAGACCTTGGCCAGCATGATCTCCAGCGGCGTCAGCGGCATCACCAGCAGATGCTCCAGCGTGCCGTGCTCGCGCTCGCGGATGATGGCGGCGCCGGAGAGGATGATGGCGAGAATGGTGATGCTGTTGATCACCTGCATCACCGACATGAACCATACCGGCTCCAGGTTCGGGTTGAAGCGGGCATGGGTGACCAGGTTGATCGGCAGGCTGGCGCTGGCCGGCTGGCGCGCCCGGAAGGCCAGCAGCTCGCGGGTCAGGATCGATTGCAGATAGGCGCTGCCGTTGCCGGCGTAGGTCATCGCCGTGGCGTCGACGTTGAGCTGAATCGGTGGCTGGTCGCCGCGCAGCACGTCGCGCTCGAAGTTCGGCGGGATGACGAGCACGAAGGTGTAGCTGCCGGCGTCCATCGCCGCGTCCAGTTCGTCGAGGCGGATTTCCACCGGCGGCCTGAACTGCGGCGGCCGGATGGAATCGCTCAGTCGGCGGCTCAGCGTCGACTGGTCCTCGTCCACCACCGCGACGGCGGCGTTCTTGACCTCGGTGGTGGCGCCCTTCGACACCATCACCACCGCGAACGAGAAGGCGTAGACGATCAGCGCCAGCAGCACGACATCGGTGCGCAGGCTGAACAGCTCCTTGATCCCCAGCCGCCAGATATGGCCCAGACGCTGCAGCATCGCCTCAGGCCTCCTGCTTTTTCAGCAGCAGGCGGGCGATGTGGATGAACGCCAGCGCGAACAGCCCCACCATGACAATGCGCGGCGCCAGTTCCATCAGGCCCAGCCCCTTGGTGAAGGCGCCCACCGAGATCTTCTGGAAGTAACCGGTGGGGAACATGTGCCCCATGATCTGGCCGCCGAGGTTCATGCTGGAGAGCGGGAACATGAAGCCGGAGAAGTTGATCGCCGGGATGACGATGGTGATCGAGGCGGCGAACAGGGCGGCCAGCTGGGTGCGTACGAACGACGAGATCATCAGCCCGTAGGCGGTGGTGGCGGTGACATAGAGCAGCGCGCCGGTGAACAGGCCGATGACGCTGCCCTTGATCGGCACGCCGAAGCCGAACACGGCGATGCCGACCATCATCAGGAAGCTGATATAGGCCAGCCCGACATAGGGCAGCTGCTTGCCGCCGAGGAATTCGAACCGGCTGGTGGGCGAGGCGTAGAGGTTGGCGATCGAGCCGTTCTCCTTCTCGCGCACCACGCCCACCGCTGTCATCATCGCCGGAATCAGCGCCAGCAGCAGCATGATGACGCCGGGCACGATGGCGTAGATCGAGCGGAAGGCCTGATTGTAGCGGAAGCGGATGGCCAGATCGGCGGGCAGGCTGGCGGCTTCCGGTTGGCCGGCGGCGGTGGCCAGCCGGGTGGCGTAGCTCTGGGCCACCCCCTCGACATAGCCGCGCAGCGTCTCGGCGCGAAACGCATTGGCGCCGTCGATCCACACGCCGACCTCCGGCGTCGCGCCGCGATCGAGGTCGCGGCCGAAGTCGGGGGGGATTTCGATGGCGAAGCTGACCGCGCCACGGCGCAGCCGGCGGTCCAGTTCCTGGTAGTCGGCGAGCGGCGCGCGTTCCCTGAAATAGCGCGAGCCGCTGAAATTCTCCAGCAGCGCCCGCGACTGGGGCGACTGGTCGCGATCCAGCGCGGCGTAGGTCAGGTTCTCGACATCGAAGGAAATGCCGTAGCCGAAGGCGAACATCAGGATCAGCGGCCCGATCAGCGTGAAGGCGATACGTACCGGATCGCGCAGGATTTCCTTGGTCTCGCGCGCGGCATAGGCCCAAAGACGCCGGAAACTGAACAGCGGGGTGCGAGCGGCACCATGGTCGGGTGTCGTCTTCATGCCGGTGCTGGCGCCAGCCTCCGGCACGTCGGTCTCCGGGGCAGGGGAATCCGGCGGCATGGCAGCCTGCAGATGGTGAATGAACGCTTCCTCCAGCGAGCCGGTGTTGCTTTGCGCCATCAGTTCGGCCGGCGGGCCGGCAGCCAGCACGCGTCCGGCATGCATCAGCGAGATGCGGTCGCAGCGCTCCGCCTCGTTCATGAAGTGGGTGGATATAAAAATAGTCACGCCGTCGTGGCGCGACAGGTCGACCAGCAGCTGCCAGAACTGGTCGCGCGCCACCGGGTCGACGCCGGACGTCGGTTCGTCGAGGATCAGCAGCTCCGGGCCGTGGATCACCGCCACCGCCAGCGACAGCCGCTGCTTGAGGCCCAGCGGCAGGCTTTCGGGGCGCTGCTCGGCGACATGGGTGAGGCCGAAGCGCTCCAGCATCTCCGCCACCCGCGTCGGCACGTCGCTGGCGGGCAGATTGTAGAGCTGGGCGTGCAGTTCGAGATTATGGCGGACCGTCAGCTCCTCGTAGAGCGAGAAGGCCTGCGCCATGTAACCGACCCGGCGTCGGGTCGCGATGTCGTGCGGGTCTACGGCCTTGCCAAACAGCCAGGCCTTGCCGTCGGTGGCCGGCAGCAGGCCGGTGAGCATTTTCATCGTTGTCGTCTTGCCGCAGCCGTTGGAACCGAGGAAGCCGAAGATCTCGCCGCGCGGAATGCGGAACGACACCCGGTCGACCGCCGTGAAGTCGCCGAAGCGCCGCGTCAGGCCCTCGGCCTCGATCGCCGGCGGACCATCGCCGTCGGTGCGCGGTGGAATCACCAGCGCCTTGTGGTCGCGCCGCTGTGCTTCCGGCAGCAGGGCAATGAAGGCGTCCTCCAGGCTGGCGGCGCCGGCGGTAGCGAGAATCTCCGCCGGCGTACCGCTGGCGAGCACCTGGCCGGCGTTCATGGTGACCAGCCAGTCGAACTGCGCCGCCTCGTCCATATAGGCGGTGGAGACCAGCACGCTCATGCCCGGCCGCTCGGCGCGCAGGGTGCGGATCAGCTCCCAGAACTGCCGGCGCGACAGCGGGTCGACGCCGGTGGTCGGCTCGTCGAGGATCAGCAGGTCGGGGTCGTGGATCAGTGCGCAGCACAACCCGAGCTTCTGCTTCATGCCACCCGACAGCTTGCCGGCGGGGCGGTTGACGAAGGGGTAGAGGCCGGTGGCGCGTGTCAGCCGGCCGATGCGCTCGCGCCGCTCGGCGTGGTTGAGCCCGAACAGCCGGCCGAAGAAGGACAGATTCTCCGCCACCGACAGGGTGGGGTAGAGATTGCGGCCGAGCCCCTGGGGCATGTAGGCGATGCGCGGCGCGGCGGCGCGGCGGTGGCGGCTGCTCGCCATCGGGCCGCCCAGCACCGTCACCGTGCCGCGCTGGAGACGCCGGGTGCCGGCGATCAGCCCGAGCAGGGTCGACTTGCCGACCCCGTCGGGGCCGATCAGGCCGATCATCCGGCCGGCCGGAATGTCGAGGCTCACCCCGTCCAGCGCGGCGGTGGCGCCATAGCGGTGATGGACGTCGACGAGACGGATCACCGGACCGGGCGTGGTGGCCGTGGTCACTTCGGCAGTGTCGCCGGCCACGGCTGGCGCCGGTCGGTGCGCACATAGCCCATGCCGGGCATGCCGGGCTTCACCCAGGCCTCCAAACTTTCGGCGGGAATGGTCAGCTTGGCGCGGAAGGTCAGCTTCTGGCGTTCCTCGGCGGTTTCCACCTGACGCGGCGTGAACTGCGCCGACGGCGACACGAAGGTGACGCGCGCCGGCAGCACCACGTCGGGACGGGCATCCAGCCGGATGCGCGCCTCGTCGCCCACCGCCACCTTGCCGGCGGTGGACTCGGGCAGGAACACGGTGAGGTAGATGTCGCTGGCATCGACGATGGCGACCACCCGGCCGCCGGCGGCCAGCACCTCGCCGGGCTCGGCCAGCCGGTAGAGCACCGGGCCGGCGACGGGGGCGACGATGCGGCTGTCGGCGATCTGGGTGTCGATGGTGGCGACCGCCGCCTCGGCGGTCTTGATGGCGGCGTCCGCCTCGTGGACCTGCGCTTCGGCGGCTGCCAGCGCGGCGGTGCTGGATTTCAGCGTCGCCTGGCGCTGGTCGAGCAACTGCCGGGTGGCGTAGCCGTCCTGCACCAGTCTGGCGGTGCGGGCGATTTCCTGGGTCGCCAGCGTCACCGCGCTGCGGGCCTGGGCAATGCTGGCGGCGGCGGTGGCGCGGGCGCTGCGGGCCTGCTCCACCTGGGCCAGCGCCTGCTGGCGCTGGGCATCCAGCGTCGTGGTGTCGAGCCGGGCGACGAGGTCGCCGGTCTTCACGGCGTCGCCCTCGCGCACGGCGACCTCGGTCACCTTGCCGGCGATCTTGCTGGCGACATAGACGTCGATGGCCTCGATGCGGCCATTGACCGCCACCAGCCCGGTGTCGGCCTTGTCGCGGCTGACGTAGAACCAGCCGCCGGCGGCGGCCGCTGCCACCAGCACGACGAGGAGAACCCGGAGAATTGACCTTGGCACGCGATGATCCCTGTTGTTTTGTGTGCTTCCGGTGGTTTTCTAGTCCGGACGCGCCGTCATTTCATATGAATATAACTGCCCGGCGCGTCAGCCAGCATCCCCTGCATTGCCGGCAGCCCCAGCGATGGCGGGGCCACGGGCGCGCCGGAATGGCCGGCCAGCCAGTCCGCCAGCGCCGGCCACCACGAGCCGTCGCGTCGAGGCGTCATCGTCAGCCAGTCATCGGCGGGGATGTGGCGGCCGCTGGCCGGTCGGGTGGCGATGCGATAGTGGCGGTGATCGTGGCCGGGCTCGGAGACGATGCCGGCATTGTGGCCGCCCTTGGTCAGCACGAAGGTGACGTCGACGTCGGCCAGCAGGTTGATCTTGTAGACCGACTTCCACGGCGCGACGTGGTCGGTCTCGGTGCCGACGGCGAAGATCGGCGCGCGGATGTCCTGAATGGCGATCGGCCGGCCATCGACCGTGTAGCGCCCCTCGGCGAGGTCGTTGTCGAGGAACAGCCGGCGCAGATATTCCGAGTGCATGCGGTAGGGCATCCGCGTGGTGTCGGCGTTCCAGGCCATCATGTCGTTGATCGTGGCCCGCTCGCCCATCAGATAGTCATGTACCAGCCGCGACCACACCAGGTCGTTGGAGCGCAGCAGCTGGAAGGCGCCGGCCATCTGGGTGGAGTCGAGGTAGCCCTGCTCCCACATCATGTCTTCAAGGAAGGCGAGCTGGCTTTCGTTGATGAACAGCGTCAGTTCGCCGGCCTCGGTGAAGTCGGTCTGGGCGGCGAGCAGGGTGACCGAGGCCAGCCGGTCGTCCTCGTCGCGGGCCATGGCGGCGGCGGCGATCGACAGCAGCGTGCCGCCGAGGCAATAGCCCATGGCGTGCACACGCGGACCCGGCACGATGGCGGCAATGGCGTCCAGCGCCGCCATCACACCCAGGGTGCGGTAGTCGTTCAGCGTCAGGTCGCGGTCCTCGGCGTCCGGGTTCTTCCACGAGATCATGAACACCGTGAAACCCTGGTCGACGAGATAGCGCACCATCGAATTGTGGGCCGACAGGTCGAGGATGTAATACTTCATGATCCACGCCGGCACGATCAGCAGCGGTTCGGGGCGCACGGTCGCGGTGGTCGGCGTGTACTGGATCAGCTCGATCAGCCGGTTGCGGAACACCACCTTGCCCGGCGTGGTGGCCAGATTGACGCCGGGCTCATAGGCCTCGGCGCCCACCGGCGGCTTGCCGCTCATCCGGCGCTCCCAGTCCTCCCAGAAATTCTGCACGCCGCGCATCAGATTGGCGCCGCCCTCGCTCACCGTCTTGTCCAGCACTTCGGGATTGGTGGCGAGGTAATTGGCCGGCGATATCACATCAAGCAACTGGCGCACGGTGAAGTCGAGCGCCCTTTCGTGCTGGGCGGTGACGCCCGCGACGTCGGTGACGGCGTTGTGCCACCACTGCTGGGTGAGCAGGAATGACTGGTGGATGATGTCGAACGGCGGGCGCATCCAGGCCGGATCGCGGAAGCGGTTGTCCTGCGGCAGCGCCTCGATGCAGGCCGCGCACGGCTCGCCGCCACGCAGCGCGGTTTGACTGACGTAGCGCCCGAGTCGCAGTGTCTTGCGCACCGCCTTGTCCCAAAGTTGCAGTTGCTTGCCGGGGGACAGGGCGATGTGGGCGGCCCAGTCGAAATAGGCGCCGGCCAGCGCTGCCGGCGACAGACCGCCGGTCATCCGCGCGGTGAGCGCGTGGAGTGACTTGTCCAGCACATCGCCGACCGCCGCCGAGGCATGGGCGCCGTCCTGACCGAACTCTCCGGCGGCCGCTGGTGGTGGCGCGAGTCCCTCGCGGAAAATCGCCGGGATCGCCGCCGGCGCGCTGGCGGTTTCGGTGCTGGTGGGCAGTGTGCGCGATGACACAGCGGGCATGACGTGTCTCCTGGGGTGGCAAGGCCACGCTATCACGGACTCTTAGCACTTATGTTGCAGTGCGGCATTGCGACATGTCAAGCGCCGCTCACGTTCCTGCCCGTCAACGTCGCATGTCCTGCGACGAACGCGGGAAAATCCGGATCGGTGAAAAAATGGTCAGTCGAGCAGGTCGATCAGGTGGGCAGCTAGTTGCTCTTCAGGTTCCTTGGTCAGATCCTTGTCGATTTCCCGGACCACCTGGGCGCGGGCGGTATCGGACAGCGCGGCGCGGATATCGCCCAGTGTCGCCGGGGCGGCGATCAGCACCATCGGGGCGGCGGCGTGATCGGCGACCCTGGCACTGAGATAATCCGCCAACCGGGTGGCGAACGCCTGTTTCGACTGGCGCCGGGGATCGTTGCGCGGTTCGACGCCATGGCGGATCGAACTGCCGGCGGATGCCTGGCCGCTGCCCAGGGCGCCGGAGTCGAGGTGCTGGGCCAGAAGGTCGGCGTTCACCCAATCGAACGGCAGCACATCCTCGATGGCGGGCCGGGCGCCTCGAATCAGCCGCACGATGCGTGCCCGTTGCCCGTCGGCGATGACAATCCACGGTTCGGCTGGTGTCATGGTGCTGCCTCCTGTGCTGGCGTGGCGTGATGATGCCCGCCGTCTGGATGATGCCCGCAGTCTAGCAGCCTGTGGCGCCCGGCACATGAGCAAGATCAAGCGTTGTGGCGAAGGCGTGCCGGCGATCGCGTCCGTGGCCGGAGGTCAGTTGACGTCGGCCAGGGTGGTGGCGTCGAGCACGCGGGAGGTTTCGTCGCGGACCTCCGCCATGACCCGGCGGATGGCGCAGCTTTCCTCGTCCTGGCAATCGTCGCAGCGGCGGTAGGCGGTCCGGGAGACGCATGGCACCAGGGCCAGCGGCCCGTCCGTCACCCGTACCACATCGCCATAGGTGATCATCGCCGGCGGGCGGGCGAGCCGGTAACCGCCATGCTTGCCGCGCACGCTCTCTACCAGGCCATGCCGTTTGAGCTCGACCAGGATCACTTCCAGAAACTTGCGGGGAATCTGTTCGCGTTCGGCGAGCGCGGCGATCTGCACCGTTTGCCCTTCCGGCACCCGTGAAAGATGAACCAGCGCCTTGAGCGCGTATCGGGCGCGTTGTGAAAGCACGAACAGCCTTGGAGGTTGCCAGCCTCGGTTTGCATTAACGGTTTGTCGGTCCTATCGGCGGTCAGGCATCTGGTCAACTCGGATCGGCTGGCGCCGGCCGATGCGACGATTTCGCATGTGCGGCAGAAAATGGCACGCTTGGCCGCATGTCTTCAAAATACAACTTGACGGCGTGGGTTTGGGGTCGTTGACTGCGCCAATCGTCGAAGCCGCAAGCGTCTGGGAAACCGGGTCCGCCACCACATGGTGCAAGCTGGGACTTCCTTGTGTCTTGATTGGATGGAGTCGATACAGCTTTCGTTGGTTGCATTTGCGATGTGTTTTCAATCGTAGTTGCGACTGTCGATAAGTATGTCTTAACCAATGAGAAAATAGACAAGTTCCCGAAAACCAAAAAAGATTGAACATGCGTGCGGTCGAAGCAGTAGACGAACCCGTTGGTGGCGAGAGCAAAGGCCTCTCCACGCGGGAGAAAATTCTCGAAAGAGCCCTGATTCTGTTTGCTGAACGCGGCTTCGAGGCCGTCAGTGTCCGGGATATCTGCGCCAGTATCGGCGTTAACCACGGACTTATCAAATACTACTTCGGCGACAAGGAGTCGCTGTGGAAAGCGGCGGTGTCGCGAATGTTCGAGCGGATGTGGTCGACGCTCGACGATGACAACATCCGGCGTCAGGATCTGCCGCCCGGCGAGCGGATGGCGCTCTGGATACGCCAGTGGGTGCATTACTGTGCCCATCACCCCGAACATGCGCGACTCATGGCCCATGAATGCGTCGCCGAGACCAGCCGGCTGCAGTGGATGGTGGACACCTTCGTGGCGCCGCTGCATCAGGAGGGCGTCGGCCGGCTGGAAAAGCTGATCGAGCTTGGCCATCTGCCCGATGTGTCGCCGATCTCTTTATTCTACATCATTTCCTCGGCCGCCCAGGCACCATTCATGCTGGCCCCTGAAGTCGACCGCATCCATGGCATCGACATGTTCGACGAGAAGCGGGTCAGTGCTCATGCCGATGCACTGGTGGCCCTGCTGCTGCGTCAGCCAACCGCCTGATCCGGGGCATCCTGGCCGGGCAACCGGCGACCTGATGTTGGCGCCGGGTGTCAGGCCGATGGTCTTCCGGTCTGGTGGCGGGTCATGCCGCCAGCGCGGCTGGCGCCGTCATCAGTTGCCGGCGCAACTCGAAGACGCCGGTTGGCGTCACGCCACGCTGACCGATGATGTAGGCGAGAATCCGGTCGAGGCGGTCCAGGAAGTCCTCCAGGTCGGCATCGGTGCGGACATAGGGCGTACAGCCGGGCAATAGCGACGGGCTGTGAAACGACAGGCAGAGGTAATGCCGGTCGCGTGACAGGAGGGCGTCCACCGCCTGTTTCATCTCCGCAAGGCTGCTGCCTTCCGGGCTGAGCTTGATCCGGCTGGCGAGGCCCAGTCGGGAGAGGATGCCGGGCATCGACTGGCGAATGCCGGTGGGGCTGAAGATCAGCCGCTCCAGCGCCAGCGGCATCCGGCGACCCAATGGGCCGGTCAGGACAACCGAGAAGGGGAGTTCAAGCAGGTGTTGTCGGGGTGACAGCCAGAATGGCTGATTCGGCAGGCCGATGAAGTCGCGGCCGCCGCCGGCGCCGCGATAGGTCCAGTGCGGCACGACGCTGGTGTCGATCTCGAAGCCGAAGCCGGTGAGGGTATCGACGCTGTGGTCGCCAAGGCCATAGCGTCCGGCCTTGTATGCGCGCGGGTAGGCGCCAAAGCCCTCGCGGATCACCTCCATCAGCGTGGCGAGCTTGCGCTTTTCGAGGTCGGGATCGAGATTGTGAGGGAAGGAGTTGCGGGTGCAGACCACTTCCTCGTGCGGTGGCGTCACCCACGGGTGGAGCTGGGCGCCAATGTCGCAGGCACCGGCGGCCAGCCAGGGGCCGATCAGCTTGCGCGCCTGTTCGTCCGCAGCCACCGGATGATCAACGAGATAGCACGGTGTCACGCCATGGCGGGCGAAGATCGCCTGCGCCTGGGCGAGGCGACCGATTGCCTCGCAACCGGTATTGCTTGCCCGGAACGGGCGGCGCCAGTCGAATTCCTCCTCGACGTCGACCACCACGCACAGGCTGGGCCTGGCGGGGGGGCAGAGGTGGCGGGCAGCGTGATCGATCATGCCTGGAGGGTCCGGAGTGGTCGGGGTGACAGTCAACACGGAAGCAGCGGCGGCGACAAGCGGCCAGTTCAGCGCGCGGGCGGAAGCGGGTCGCCGGCGGAACCGGGGTGTAACGCCCGCCAGGCCTGGCGGGGGGACATGACGCCCGCGAGCGCGGCCCGGGCGAGCAGGCCGGTGGCACGGGAGCGCTGGCGTGGATCGGCCGCGAGCAACAGCCCAACTTCCGCGAGCACGCGGGCACGGGCGCGGTATCGCTCGAACGGACTGAGCTGATCGGCGAAATCCGCAAGGTGGCCGTCGATCATCATGTGGCCAGCCTGCAGGGCGGCGTGCCAGTCGAATGTGCGGGCCGAGGGGCGCGGGCAGTCGACCAGCGGCGTGGTGATGAACGCGGTATGTCCGTTGGTGGCAAGCTTGATCCACAAGTCCTGCTCGGCGCCGAAGGCAAGCGTGGTGTCGAAAGGGTGCGTGCCGAGGTCGATACGCCGCGCCATGACGCAGGTCGCGGGCACGGTTTCCGCCCACAGCAGGGCACGCCAGCCCTCGGTGTCCGGAGTCGACATGTTCCGGCAGATCAGCCCCTCGGGCTGGCCGGCGCGGTCATGCCACCGTCCCTGAACCAGGCACAAAGTCGCGTCGCCATCGGATTGCAGTCGTGCCACCTGGGCTGCCAGCTTGTCCGGCTTCCAGTGGATGCCAGGCTCAAGAAAGGTGACATAGGCACCCCGGCTCGCCGCCACGCCGGCATTGCGGGACCGCGACAGAAACAGGGCATCATCATTGGTGGTCGACACGATGATCCGGCTGTTCAGTGCCAGTTCGGCCAGGGTCCGCCCGGCGGCTTCGGTAGTGGCGTTGTCGCCGCCTGTCACCACCACCACGTCAAGGGCCTGGTGGGTCTGGCCGGCCAGCATGCGCAGGGCCGCCACGGCCGCGTCCGGTTGGTCGCGTAGGGTCAGCACCACGGAGGTAGTGTCATCTGGCATGGCGATTGTCGGGCCCCGGATCATGTCGGCGCAGACGTTACGACTGCATTTTCAATAATCTACTAATCCGGGTGCCGGAAGCGGAATCGGTTTCGGTGGCCAGGCGATACCCCCCGGCGGCGATGTTGCAGTGGGCTCCATCCGACGGCACTGATGAACTCGCTAGTTGCGCGCCGGCGGTCTTTGGCACCATCCGCAGGGGCGTTGTTCGGGATGAGACAAGGCCGGCGGGCAAGACTGCCCCGGCGCAGACGGGAGAGTATCGATGGTGGAGTTCGAGCGTGGGCCGCGCGAGCGGGAACTGGCGGAGCGCGTATCGGCGTTCATCCGTGAGGAGATCATCCCCTTTGAACGTGACCCGCGCGCCTTCGGCCATGGCCCGGCGGCCGACCTGGTGCGCGAGATGCAGGCCAAGGCCCGCGCCGCCGGCCTGCTGGCGCCGCATGTGGGCACCGAATGGGGCGGCCAGGGGCTGAACCACCGCGAGATCGCCACCGTGTTCCGTGCCGCCGGCTATTCGACGCTGGGGCCGGTGGCGCTCAACTGCATGGCGCCGGACGAGGGCAACATGCATCTGCTGGAGAAGGTGGCGACGGAAGAGCAGAAGCAGCGCTTCCTGAAACCGCTGGCGGCCGGCGACTGCCGCTCGGCCTTCCTGATGACCGAGCCCGACGGCGGCGTCGGCTCCGACCCGTCGATGCTGTCGACCACCGCCCGCCAGGACGGCAACCACTGGGTCATCAACGGTCGCAAGTGGCTGATCACCGGCGGCGAGGGCGCCGGCTTCGGCATCATCATGGCCCGCACCGGCCAGTCCGCCACCATGTTCCTGGCCGACATGAACACGCCGGGCATCAAGCTCGACCGCATTCTCGACACCATCGACAACTCCATGCCCGGCGGTCATGCCGTGCTGTCGCTCGACGACGTGCGGGTGCCGGCCGACCAGATTCTCGGCGAGGTCGATGAAGGCTTCCGCTATGCCCAGGTGCGGCTGGCGCCGGCCCGGCTCACCCACTGCATGCGCTGGTGGGGCGCGGCCCAGCGGGCCCACGACATCGCGGCGGATTATGCCTGCACCCGCCAGGCGTTCGGCAAGCCGCTGGTCGATCATGAGGGCGTCGGCTACATGCTGGCGGACAACCTGCTCGACCTGAAACAGGCGGAACTGATGATCGACTGGTGCGCCTGGGTGCTGGACAACCGCCACGACGGCGCCACCGGCACCACCGAGTCCAGCATGGCCAAGGTGGCGGTGTCGGAGGCGCTGTACCGCGTCGCCGACCGCTGCGTGCAGATTCTCGGCGGCAAGGGCGTCACCCGCGACACCCCGGTCGAGCAGATCTTCCGCGAGATCCGCGCTTTCCGCATCTACGACGGTCCGTCGGAGGTGCATCGCTGGTCGCTGGCCAAGAAGGTCAAGCGGGACTGGCGCCACCGTCAGGGCGGCTGAGCGCCGCAGGGACGGCGCGATACGGCGCGCTTTCAGGGCAGCTGGTGAGCCAGGGCGTCGATGGCGCCCTGGAGGATGAAACCGGCCGCGGCCCTGTCGACCCGGTCGGCCCGCTTGGCCCGCGACAGGTCGGCCTCGATCATCGCCCGGGTAACGGCGGCAGTGGACCAGCGTTCGTCCCACAGCAGGATCGGAAGCCCGAGCGCGTTGTCGAGGTTGTAGGCGTAGGTGCGCACCGACTGGGTCTGCGGTGACTGGCTGCCGTCCATGTTGAGCGGCAGACCGATCACCAGACCGGCGATGCGCTGCTTCTCGAACAGCGGCTTCAAGGTCGCCACGTCCTGGGTGAAGCGCCGGCGTTGCAGCGTTTCCGCCGGGGTGGCGATGGTCCAGCCGGCATCGCAGAAGGCGAGGCCGACCCGCTTGTCGCCAACGTCGAGCCCTGCCAGCCGGCCGCCGGCGGGCAGGGCGGCGGTGAAGGCCCTCAGATCGCTGGTGATCACGGCCGGGTGGCCAGCGGGCGGCGCGGGCCGAAATAGGCCTCGACCCGCATCTGCGCGTTGGCGCGGATGTTGGCCCAGAACAGCGCGTAGTCATAGACGTGGTAGTTCTCGCCCGGCAGCAGGAACTTGTCGTAGGGCGCGTCCGGGTTGTGGGTCAGGTGCAGGAAACCGTCGCTCTGGCAGGTGGCGCCGGTCACTTCCGCCTCCAGCGGGCCGAGCGGCTCATCGGGCTTGGAGAAGGCAAGTGCCCCAAGGTTGGCGTTGGCGTCTACCCGGCGGCTGTCCGCCCAGCCGGACAGCGGATTGACGCACACCATCGGGGTGCCGGCGCGGGCGATGCCGCTGGCGCCGCGCGTGGCGTTGTAGACGGCGGCGATGCCGCTGACGTCGGCCGGTTCCCCGAAGCTCTGCCACGACAGCACGCAGCCGGTGGCGGCCGGGGTGGCGCAGGCCTCCAGCCCCAGCGGTTCGAGGTCGGCTTTCGACGAGATCGGCCAGCCGACCAGATAGGCCGCCACCAGCCGCGGTTTGACCAGCGGCTGGCTGGCGATGCGATCCTTCAGCAGTGCCAGCGCGTGCAGGCTGCCCTGGCTGTGGCCGGCGAGGATGAAGGGGCGGCTGCCGCTGGCCGCCAGATAGGCATCGAACGCCGCCTGCACGTCGGTGTAGGCAACAGCCAGCGCCTGGCCGACATCGGCCGGCTGGTCGGACAGGAACGCGCCGAAGGCGGCGTGCCGGTAGCGCGGCGCCCAGATCTGACCGACCCCGTTGAAGACACTGGCCTGGTGGCGGACCATCATGTCGGTGCGTTCGTTGGTCTCTGCGTCATCGAGCGGCGCGTTCCAGCGGCTGTTCTTGAGGAAGGTGGTCGGCGGCACGTAGAACACGTCGATCTGCGGCCTGGGCGCGGCCCTGTAGCCGGCCGGCACGTCCTGCGACGGCCCCGGATGGCCGGGCATCGCCACCCAGACGGCCGGATCGGCGTAATCGGGTGCCGGCGCCAGCTCGCTCTCGGCGAAGCTGACCTTGGGGACGAAGGCCATGCGCATCAGCTGCGGCGCGAAGGCGTGGTAGGCGACCCAGCCCAGCACGGCGAGCAGGATCAGGCCGGCGACCAGCCACAGGAACTTGACGGATGGCGCGATACGGCGTGGCGACGGTGCAGTGGCGGTCATGGCGGGCGATTTCCTCGTCAGTAGCAGCCGTTAAAGGCATAGCCTTCCACGCGGCTCCCTTGAAGCCCCCGCGTGCGATTGCTAAGGCTCGCCGCACACATTCGCTTTTGCCTCATTCAGGCTTCGGTTGCGAGGATCGTCCATGTCCATTGACGCCAATACCGTCAAACGTATCGCCCATCTGGCGCGGCTCCGCCTCGACGAGGCGGCGGTCGAGCCAATGAAGAATGAACTCAATGGGATACTGGCGTTTGTCGAGCAATTGAGTGAAGTGGATACCACCGGTGTGGAGCCGATGACGTCCGCTGTCGCCCAGCGACTGCGCTGGCGCGATGACGTGGTGAACGATGGCGGCATCCAGGACGCGGTGCTGCGGAATGCGCCGGAAGCCCAGTTTGGCTTCTATGCCGTGCCGAAGGTGATCGAATAATGACGGATCTGACTGAACTGACGGTCGCCGCCCTGCGCGACGGCCTGGCTGCCAAGTCCTTCTCGGCGGTCGAGGTGGCCGAGGCGCACATCGCCGCCGTGGCGGCCGCGCGCGACCTCAACGCCTTCATCGTCGAGACGCCGGAGCTGGCGCTTGAGCAGGCGAAAGCCGCCGACGCAGCCCTCGCCGCCGGCACCGCCGGGCCGCTGGCCGGCGTCCCGCTGGGCATCAAGGACCTGTTCTGCACCAGGGGGGTGCAGACCACCGCGGCCTCGAAGATACTCGAAGGCTTCGTGCCGCCCTATGAGTCGACGGTGACCGCAAACCTGTTCCGCGACGGCGCGGTGATGCTGGGCAAGCTCAACCTCGACCAGTTCGCCATGGGGTCCTCCAACGAGACCAGCGCGTTCGGTAATGTCATCAACCCGTGGCGTGGCGCCAACGGCGAGGCGCTGGTGCCCGGTGGCTCGTCGGGCGGTTCGTCGGCGGCGGTCGCCGCGCGCATCGTGCCCGGCGCCACCGGCACCGATACCGGCGGGTCGATCCGCCAGCCGGCGTCGTTCACCGGCATTGCCGGCATCAAGCCGACCTACGGCCGCTGTTCGCGCTGGGGCATCGTCGCCTTCGCCTCGTCGCTCGACCAGGCCGGCCCGATGGCGCGCGACGTGCGCGACTGCGCGATCCTGCTGAAGTCGATGTGTGGCTTCGACCCCAGGGACTCGACGTCGCTCGATGTCGCCGTGCCTGATTTCGAGGCGGCGCTCACCGGTGACATCCGGGGTCTGAGGATCGGCATTCCCAGGGAATATCGCGTCGACGGCATGTCGGCGGAGATCGACGCCCTGTGGACGCGCGGCGCCGACTGGCTGAAGGCCGCCGGTGCCGAGATCGTCGAGGTGTCGCTGCCGCACACCAAATACGCGCTGCCGACCTATTACATCGTGGCGCCGGCGGAGGCCTCCTCCAACCTCGCCCGCTATGACGGCGTGCGCTATGGCCTGCGGGTGGCCCCCGACAACGGCTCGCTGATCGACATGTACGAGGAGACCCGCGCGGCGGGCTTCGGGCAGGAAGTGAAGCGGCGCATCATGATCGGCACCTACGTGCTGTCGGCCGGCTATTACGACGCCTATTACCTGAAGGCGCAGCAGCTGCGCACGCTGATCGCCCAGGATTTCGCCCGCGCCTACGCGCAGTGCGACGTTATCCTGACGCCGACCGCGCCGTCGGCGGCCTTCGCGTTCGGCGCCAAGTCGGCCGATCCGATCGAGATGTACCTCAACGACGTGTTCACGGTGCCGGCAAGCCTCGCCGGACTGCCGGCGATGTCGGTACCGGCGGGCCTGTCGGCCGACGGGCTGCCGCTGGGCCTGCACCTGATCGGCAAGGCGCTGGACGAGGCCACCGTGCTGAAGGTCGGCCACGTGATTGAACAGGCGGCGGCGTTCAGCGCCCGGCCGGAGAAGTGGTGG
>CAUJIW010000089.1 GCA_963205175.1 Pseudomonadota bacterium | reverse complement strand
TCTTGATGGCCGCTTCGTCACCAGCGTCGCCGTCAACGACCCGCTGCGCAGCCTGCGGGACGCCGACTTCCTGCAACTGAAGCTGCAGTGGTATTTCTAGACCTTGATGAGCGCCTGACCGCCGTTCAAGAACGTCATCTGCGCGCCGGGACGGACCGGACGGCAGTTCAGGCGGCGCCAGCCACCGGCACCACGTCCACCGCGACCGTCAGCCGGTGGGCGCCGGCGGCCAGGATGACGCCCTGCATCGGCGCCACATCGACATAGTCCCGGCCGATCGCCAGCTCGACATGGTCGGTGCCGGCGGGAATCGCGTTGGTGGGATCGATGCCGATCCAGCCGACCTCCGGCCCGCACCAGACCGACACCCAGGCGTGGGTGGCGTCGGCGCCTTCCAGCCGCTGCCGGCCCGGCGGCGGCAGGGTGCGCAGATAGCCGCTGACGTAGAGCACCGGCAGGCCGAGCCCGCGCAGGCCGGCGATGACAATATGGGCGAAGTCCTGACAGACGCCACGCCGCAGCGAGAACGCCTCGGCCGGCGGCGTGCTGACGTCGGTGGCGCCTGGCTCGTAGGTGAAATCGGCCTTGATGCGCCGGGCCAGTTCGACGGCACCGGCGAGCACCGGCCGGCCCGGTGGAAAGCTCGTCGCCGCATAATCGGTGATCGCCGGCACCAGCGGCACCGCGCGGCTGGGGTAGAGCCCATGCACCGGCGACATAGGGCCGAGATCGGCCGAGGCGGCGGCGGACGCCCGCACCACTTCCCACGCCGGCGTCAGGTCGGCGATCGGCGGATCGGCCCGCGTTACCTCGACGCGCGCGGTGGTGACGACATCGAGCCGGTCATGCGGGGCATCGAAGCCGATGGCATGCACCGCATTGCCGAAGAAGTCGCGGCTTTCCGCCTGCTCACCGGGTGGCGGCGCGATGCGCAGGCTGGCGGCTTCCACCACCTGGCCCGGCCGATCCACCGGCAGTAGCCGCAGCACGTGCTGCGACAGCGCGACACCGGCGCCATAGTCATAAAGCGTGCGCTGCTTGAGATCGTACTTCATGCCAGCTGCTCGCTGAGGTCGGCGACCATGTGGCGCGGGGTGAAATAGAGCCGCGACAGCGCGTCCGACAGACGCATCAGCTGCTGCTCGATGGCCAGCACCTGCGGCAGGGCGAAATCGCAGGGCTCCAGGGTGCGCAGGTCGGTGAGCAGCCGTTGGGCGATGCGCGCGGTGGGGTCCATCGGCTCGCCGGGCGCGGCGCCCGGCAGGGCGGCGAGGTGCTCGGCGATGCGGGCGAGCTGGAAGGCGACCGAGCGCGGGTTGGTCTCGTCGATCAGCGCCAGATCGAGCACCGGCGCCAGCGTGACGCCCAGCACATAGCGGCTGCGGTAGGTGGTCTGACAGTCCATCAGCTCCAGCAGCGCCTCCAGCGTATCGGCGCGGGTGTCGTCGAGCGCGAAGCGGCGGGTGAAGCGGCAGATCGCCAGCGCGCGTTCCAGCCGGCGGCCGATCTCCAGGAACCGCCAGGTATTGAGGCGGTTCATGTTTTCCTGCGCGAAGCCGGACAGCGCCGCCAGGATACGCAGCGCCCGGGTCGCCACCTCATAGGCATCGACCTCGTTGGTGACCACCGCCCAGCGGGTCATCAGATCCTTCAGATCGTCAAGCGCCCGCCAGGCGTCGGGGAACAGACGGTCGCGGATCACCGAGGCGGTGCGCAGCGCCTGGGCGACGATGGCCGGCACGCTGCTGTCGCAGGCGTCCGATGTCAGTGCGCCGATGGCCGAGTCGGCCGGCCCCGCCGGCGCCTCGCCGGGGGTGGCGGCGACCGGCGGCGGGGCCGCGCCCCACACCCGCAGCAGGTCGGCCAGCCGGTCGATCACCACGCCGTCGCGGCGGCCTTCTTCGGTCAGTCGGCCCGCCAGTGCCCGCACCAGCCGCAGTGTTGCCTCGGCGCGTTCGAGATAGCGGCCAAGCCAGAAGAAATTGTCCGCCGCCCGACTGGTCAGCATGCCGACATTGCGGCGGATCGGCACCTGGTCGGGCGATGGCAGCAGCGTCGCGGGCTGGGCCGGGGCCTGCGCGGTCACCCAGACGTCGGCCGAGCGGCCGCCGTGCTGCATGCTGACCGCGTGGGCGTCCGCCTGGTCGGAGACCCGGCAGAAGGCGCCGGGCATCACCTTCCAGCCGTCGGCCGTGCGGGCGACAAAGCAGCGCAGGATGAACGGCCGCGGCTCCAGCCGGCCGTTGATCCACGCCGGCGTGGTGGTGAGTTCCGCCGATTCCTGACCGACCAGATCGACGCCGCGACGGTCCAGCACCGCGGCCAGCCGCCGCCGGGCGGTGGCGTCGAGATCGCGGCCGAGAATGGCGGCGCGGTCGATCAGCCCCGGCACCGGGGTGCCGAAGGCCGACGCGATCACCATGTCGTCGAGGCGCTCCTCGACCAGCGCCCGCTCGCGCGGCTGACCACACCACCAGGTGGCGACGTTGGGCAGCAGCAGCTCATCGCCCAGCACCCGGCGCGCCAACGCCGGCAGGAAGCTCAGCATCGCCCGCGATTCCAGCACGCCGGAGCCCAGCGCGTTGGCGATGGCGACGCGCCCGGCACGCACCGCCCGCACCAGCCCCGGCACGCCGATGCGCGAGGCGGCGTTGAGTTCCAGCGGGTCGGCATAGTCGGCATCCAGCCGGCGCAGCAGCACGTCCACCCGCTTGAGGCCGGAGACGGTGCGCACGAACACCTCGTCGTCGCGCACCACCAGATCCTCCGCCTCCACCAGCAGGAAACCGAGATAGCGGGCAAGGTAGGCGTGCTCGAAGTAGGTTTCGTTGAGCGGTCCCGGCGTCAGCAGGCCGACGCGGGTATCCTCGCGGCGATTGAAGGCGGTCAGCGCGCCGCGCATGGCATCGAAAAACGGCGCCAGCCGGGTGACCGAGAAATCCCGCACCACATCCGGCAGCGCACGCGCCAGCGCCAGCCGGTTCTCCAGCACGTAGCCGGCGCCCGACGGCGCCTGGGTGCGGTCCGACAGCACCCAGAAGCGGCCGTCCGGCCCGCGACCGATGTCGGCGGCGTAGAGCCACAGGTGGGCGTCGCCGCGCGGCGGCACGCCGACCAGCGGCCGCAGATATTCAGGGCTGCCCGCCACCACCGCCGCCGGCAGCGCGCCCTCGCGCACCAGCCGGCCCTCGCCGTAGATGTCGGCGAGCACGGTTTCCAGCAGCGCGGCGCGCTGGATCAGCCCGCGCTCCAGCGCCGCCCACTCGCCGGGCTCGATGACCAGCGGCACATGGCTCAGCGGCCACAGCCGCTCGCCACCGCCCGCCTCGTCATAGACGCGGTAATAGACGCCGGACTCCTTGAGGTAGCGATCAGCGCGCTCGAAGCGGGCGGCCACCTGGACGCCACCCATGGCCGCCAGCGCTTCCAGCAGCGGCCGCCAGTGCGGGCGGATGGCGCCTTGCGCGTCCATCATCTCGTCGGCGACACCAGGCAGCGGGCGATAGGCCGCCAGCAGCGGCGCCAGATCCGGCTGTTCGCCGCCCGGCTGCTTAACCTTGCGCGTGTCCCGCCGCGTCGCCATGGGCCCGTTCATGACACTTTGCTTACTCGACTGGTCGCCGGAGGTCCAAGGTTAACGGAAATTCGTTAACGCGCTCCTCCGGCGGCAGGGTGATGAAGCCCGGCGTGTGGCCGTGGTCCTGGAAGCGGGCGAGCCGGCGTGCCTCGGCTTCATAGGCGTTGACCGGGAAGGTCTCGTAGTTGCGGCCACCGGGATGGGCGACGTGGTAGACGCAGCCGCCCAGCGACCGGCGGCTCCAGCCATCGACAATGTCGCACGTCAGCGGTGCATGCACCGGGATGGTCGGATGCAGGCCGCTGGCCGGCTGCCAGGCCTTGAAGCGCACGCCCGCCACATAGTCGCCCGTCCGCCCGGTGGCGGTGAGCGGCACCCGCCGGCCGTTGCAGGTGAGGAGGTGACGATCCGGGTTGAAGCCGGCGACCTTGACCTGCAACCGCTCGACCGAGGAGTCGACATAGCGCACGGTGCCGCCGATGGCGCCTTCCTCCCCCAGCACATGCCACGGCTCCAGCGCCTGGCGCAGCTCCAGCGCCACGCCGCCGTGCTCGACCCGGCCATAGAAGGGGAAGCGGAACTCCCACTGGGCGCGGAACCATTCGGGATCGAGCGGGTAGCCGGCCCCGGCGAGGTCGGCGAGTACGCCCAGCAGGTCTTCCCAGACGAAATGCGGCAGCATGAAGCGGTCGGCGAGCGCGGTGCCCCAACGGGTGAAGCCGCCCTTGCGCGGCTCCCGCCAGAACCAGGCGATCAGTGCGCGCACCAGCAGCTGCTGGGCCAGACTCATCCGGGCGTCGGGCGGCATCTCGAAGCCGCGGAACTCCACCAGCCCCAGCCGGCCGGTCGGCCCGTCGGGCGAGAACAGCTTGTCGATGCAGATTTCCGCCCGGTGGGTGTTGCCGGAGACATCCACCAGCAGGTTGCGCAGCAGCCGGTCGACCAGCCACGGGCGCGGCGGCGCGCCCTCGCCCGGTGCCGGCACGCGGGCCAGCGCGATCTCCAGCTCGTAGAGGCTGTCGTGGCGGGCCTCGTCGATGCGCGGCGCCTGGCTGGTGGGGCCGATGAACAGGCCGGAAAACAGGTAGGACAGGGCGGGATGGCGCTGCCAGTAGAGCACCAGGCTCTTCAGCAGGTCGGGCCGGCGCAGGAACGGGCTGTCGTTCGGGCTGGCGCCGCCCACCACCACATGATTGCCACCGCCGGTGCCGCAATGGCGGCCGTCGATCATGAACTTGTCGGTGCCCAGCCGGGTCAGGCGGGCCTCCTCGTAGAGCCAGGTGGTGATGGCGACGCACTCGTCCCAGCTGTGGGCCGGGTGGATGTTGACCTCGATGACGCCGGGGTCCGGCGCCACCCGGATGACGTTGAGGCGCGGGTCGTGCGGCGGCTGGTAGCCCTCGATATGCACCGGCAGGCCCAGCGCGGCGGCCGTCTCCTCGACCGCGGCCAGCAGGTCGAGATAATCCTCCAGCCGCTCGACCGGCGGCATGAACACGCACAGCTTGCCGTCGCGCGGCTCCACCGCCAGGGCGGTGCGCACCGCCCCGCCGCCGAGCTGCTGCTCGACGATGGTGGCGGCCTCGGCGCCCGCCGGGCCGGTGGCGCCGGCCGCGCGGGTGCGGCGGTAGGCCTGGGCGAGCGCATCGGGGTCCGGCAGGTCGGGCCGCGTCTCGCTGGGGTCGGCGGGGACCACATAGGGATAGGCGGTGGGCGACAGCCACGGCAGCGCGCCCAACGGCAAGCGGTAGCCCACCGGCGAGTCGCTGGGCACCAGCAGCAGCGGACCACGGCGGAACGACCATTTCTCGCTCACCCAGCGCCCCCGGCCCTGCGCGTTCCACCGCTGGATCGGCAGCACGAAACCGGCCGGGGTGCTCAGCCCGCGCCCGAACACCCGCGCCATCCGCGCCCGCTCCTCCGGGTCGGCGAGGCGGGAATCGTCGGGCGAGACATTCTCCGGCAGCCCGCCTTCCTTGAGGATCCAGTGGGCCGGGTCTTCATAGGCCGGCAGCACATGGCCGGCGCCGACGCCCAGCCGGTCGGCGAGCTCGGCGGTGAAGGCCTCGGCCGCCGCCGCGTCGGCGGGCGCCGCCGGCACCTCGCGGGCCACCAGTTCGGGGTTGCGCCAGACCGGCTTGCCGTCGCGCCGCCAGTACAGCGAGAAGGTCCAGCGTGGCAGGGATTCGCCCGGGTACCACTTGCCCTGGCCGTAATGCAGGAAGCCGCCCGGCGCGAAACGGGCGCGCAGGCGGCGGATCAGATCGTCCGCCAGCGCCCGCTTGGTCGGGCCGACGGCAGCGGTATTCCACTCCGGCGCCTGATAGTCGTCGATGGAGACGAACGTCGGCTCGCCGCCCATGGTCAGTCTGACGTCATGACGGACCAGATCGGCGTCGACCTGACGGCCCAGCGCGTCGAGCGCCGCCCACGCCTCGTCGGAGAACGGCGCGGTGACGCGCGGCTTCTCGGCGATGCGGGCGACCCGCATCTCGAAATGGAAATCCACCTGGGCACTGTCGACCATGCCGCTGATCGGCGCGGCGGAACGGTAGTGCGGCGTCGCCGCCAGCGGCAGATGGCCCTCGCCGCACATCAGGCCGGAGGTGGGATCGAGCCCGATCCAGCCGGCGCCGGGCAGATAGACCTCGGTCCAGGCGTGCAGGTCGGTGAAGTCGTGGTCGGTGCCGGCCGGGCCGT
>CAUJIW010000088.1 GCA_963205175.1 Pseudomonadota bacterium | reverse complement strand
GGAGCTGCGGGTGTGTGGCGGGTCCGGCGTCCGGGCCGACTTCGAGGGCCAGCAATGGTGGCCGCTGATCGTGCCTGGCGGCATGCCGGTGCTCAAGGCCCGGCTGGGCTGGGATGGCCAGCGCTTCGATGGCGGCGCCGTCACCACCGTCGGCCAGATGCAGATCGCCGACTCCGATGGCCGGCTGGAGCCCTACAAGGGCCTCGTCTGGAAGGGTGCCACCGCTGAAATCTGGACCGCGCCACTGAAACAGCGCAACGGCGTCGAGCTGACGGCGGACGGCGATTTCAGCCTGCTGTGGCAGGGCCTGGCGGATGACCTCAAGGTCGAAGGGCAACTCTGCACCATCGTGCTGGCGGACGCCGGCGAGAAGCTGCGGGTGCCGGTGCTGGAGCAGGAATATGACGGTGCGGGCGATCTCGGGGGCATTGCCGAGCGCAAGGGCGGCAAGATCGGCCGTGGCTGGGGCCGGTGCCCGTCGGTCAAGGGTCGGCTGATCGACGCCGCCTACTGGATTTACGATTTCGGCATCACGCCGGATGGCGCCGCCACCATCCATGCGGTGCGCGACGGCGGCTACGGCCTGGCCGTGCAGACCGCCGCCGCCAGCCTGGCGGCACTGCGGGCGCTGGCGATCGATGACGGGAAGGTTGCCACCTGCGTGGTCTCCAACCGGGTGCTGGTGCGCTGGTGGACCCGGCCCAAATTCCTGCCCTCGGCCGACATCACCTTCGGCGCCACCACCAGGCCAGCCGAGATCGCCGCGAGTGTACTCGCCGTCCGCGCGCCATCGGTGACCTTCGCCGCCGGCCAGGTGGCCGCCTACAATGCGGTGCAGTCGGCCAGCTGCGGGCGCTATGTCGATCCCGACGCCGATGCCAGTCTGACCGTCGAGGGTCTGCTCGACTGGCTGTTTAACGGCCTGGGCAGCTGGTGGCAGCTCAGTGCGGCCGGCACGCTGGAGATCGGTCGCTATGGCGAGGGCGGCGTGTCCTACACGGTGGACGAGACGCGCGTCATCGACGTCGATCGCCAGGGCATCATCATGCCGGTCGCCCGGCGGTCGCTGGGCTATCAGCCCAATGCCGCCATCCATGGCGACAGCGACATCGCCGCCAGCATCACCGCCGGCGATGTCCAAGGCCTGGGCTGGCTCGCCACCTCGTCTGCCACCGGCACGCTGCTGCTCAATGCCGCCTACACGGCCGTCGCCGCGACAGCGGTGACGGGCAACAGCGGCGAGGCAGTGCTGTGCGCGACGGACGCCGCCGGCGACCAGGTGCCGGGTACGGATTTCGCCTACAGCTGGGCCGGGCGCGCGCGGCGGGTGGCACGCCATCCGGGGCACGACGACGCGAGCCCGACGATTTTCACCCAGCTCGCGAGCAAAAAGGGGTTCATCGTCCACCACCTCGGTGGCAACGGCGGCGCGTTCCTCGCCCCGGCCGGGGTGCTGGTGCGCAATCGTCTGCTGCAGAGCGAATCGCTGTCGGTGTCGCCGTGGTCGGCGTCGGGCGTGTCGGTCTCGATCAACGCCGGCGTTGACCACTACGGCGTGCAGGGGCTGGACCGGATCATCGAGGACACCTCGACCGGATGGCATTTCATCGACCAGGCCTACACCCCCGGCAGCGACCCGACCGGCCTGTCGTGGACACTGTCCGCCGTCGTGCAGGCCGGTGGTCGCAGCAAGATTCAGTTGTGTTTTCTCGCCGCTGGCGGCGTGTTCGCCATGGAGACGGTGTGCAATTTCGACCTCGCCACCGGCACCCGGATCAGCAACACTGCCAACGTGACTGGCTACGGGATCGTGCAGCTGGGCGGCGGGCTGTATCGCATCTGGATGACCGCGCCGGCCACGGGCAATGCCCCGATCGTCGGCCGGATTTTTCTCCTCGATGGGGCCGGAAACCGCAGCTACACCGGCGACGGCAGCGCCCTGCTCTACGCGGGCCATGTGCAGGTGGAGCAGGCATCGACGTTCACGGCCTACCAGTGCACCACCACCGGCCCGGCGCAGCGCACGGCGTTCTGCTACAAGGTGGGTGCGCAGTGGTATTACGACCGGGGCGACGGTACGCAGGTGGCGTTCGTGCCGGACAGCAATTGCATCGCGCTGGGCTGGCTGGCGACGAGCAGCGACGACACGATTTCCGGCGGGGGCCTGCTGTCGCCGGTGACGCTCACCGAGGCGGCATTTCCGGCCGCCGACGTGACGGCCGAGAACACGGCGGCTGATACTGCTGCGGTCGGCGGCCGGGTCTCGGCGACGATCGCCGCCACCATCGCCGCCAGCGGCCGACTGGTGTCCGGTGCCAAGGTGCCACAGGCCATCGTCGCCGGTGCCGGCACGGTGCTCACCGCGTCGCCACTGTCGGCGAGCCAGTCCTCCGGCGTCGCCACTATCAATGTCGCCGCCCACACGCGCTATTACGATTTCGGCGCCGTGAGCTACAACGCCGGGGCTATTACCGGCCTCTCCACCAGCACCACCTATTACATCTACGCAGACGACCCGGACTACGCTGGCGGCGCCGTGACATATGTGGCCACCACATCTCTGACAGCTGCAATCGCGACGGGGCGGATCTATTTCGGGAAGCTGATCACTCCGTCCAGCGGCTCTGGCGGCACTACCGTGCCGCCGCCGGAATACTGCGTCGACCTCACCATGTCGCTGGGGCCTAACCTGCTGGCCGGGTCGGCCCGGCGCGGCGACGATCTGTGGTGTATGGACGACGGTGGGCGGTTTATCGGGCGCCGCGCGATCGAGAGCCCGGAATATGCGGTGGCCGACTGCGTGGAGCTGTGCGCAGGACCCGCGCGCGTCGTGGTGTCCGAGACGACGCCGCTGTGGACCGCGACGCGCGGTCTGATCCGCGCCGGTGTGGCCCGGCCGGGCGACCGCGTCGCGGTTCGGCTGTCCGGCATCGACGGTGTGCTGGCGCTCGATCGCGTGTCGCGCGTCGGGGCGCGCCCGGTCGCGCTGATCCGGGTGGGCGACCATTCCTATGCCGCCGGCGTCGAGCCTGACGCGATGATCTACACCCATAACGGAGCGCAAAAGCCATGACCCTGACCCTGACCCGCGTCACGCTCGATGGCGAGCCCCCGACCGATCGTGCCTATCAGGCCCCCAGCGGGCGCGTGTGGCGGGTGCGCGCCGTGCCGACTGTGCTGGCCGCCACCGCGCCGCTGAATGGTGGCGGCGACGAGCCCGTCGCGCGCGGCTACGCGCTGCAGCTGTCCGTCGCGCTGCTCGATGCCCAGGGCGCCGTCGCTCGGGACACGTCGGGACGGGTGATGGTCATGCAGTCGGTCGTCGTGACAATCGATATCGATGCGCTGCAGCGGGCCGATTTCGATCCCGACGCGCTGGCGGCGGCACAGATTGCCCAGCTGATCGAACAAGCAGAGGTCTGGGCCGGCAACGTCGAGGCGGCGGCGGATTTCCTCGCCCGGTGGGTGAGCGGCGCCCCGGCCGGGCCGGACAGCCATGAGTAAGTCGATCGAGTGGTCTATCCCGGCGGAGGGCGCGTGATGGCTGACGCGCCCGCCACCTTCGCTGAGTATCTCAAGGCGCCGGAAATGCTGGTGCAGGCCACTGATGCCGCCCTGGTGGCGCGCTGGGGCGACGACGCGCCGACAATCGCCCAGTCCAGCGGCCTGACCAGTCAGGCCGATGCCTCGGCCGAGCTGGCCCGCCAGGCGGCGCTGACCAGTGTCGCGCGGGGCAACGACGTGATCACGGCGGCACAGATCAACCTCGCGGGTCTCGGCCGCTCGATCACCGTCACCGCGCCAAGGTTGGGCTATGCGGCCGGTCTCACCGTGCCCCTGGTGGGGATCGAGGTCGATCTCAACACCGGGCTGTCGAAGCTGGAGGTCATGCCCGCGCTATGAACCACGAGCTGCTCATTCTCGATCCCATCGACCTGGCCGCGAGTCAGATCACCGCCTCGAGCGCGCTGGCCGCGTTTCCCGATGACGCGCTGGCGGACCCCGACCCCAAGATCGTCTACAAGGCGGCGGCGGCAGGCGCCGTCACGATCACCGTCGACCTGCTGGCCGACACCGCCTGGGACACCGTGTTTCTCGGCTTCACCAACGTTGATGGCGATGACAGCTGGGCGATCCACCGTGCCACGGCGGCGGCGCCCTCGACGTGGATTTCCACGCTGGCCACCACTACCCTGCGCAGTGCCGGTGCCTGGGGTCAGCGTCACCATGGTCTTGCGGTGCTGGCGGCGCCGGTGACCAGCCGCTACATCCGCCTGACCACGACCACCACCGCCGCGCTCAGCGCGGGCGTGCTGCTGGTGGGGCAGCGCATGGCGCTCACCTGGCCGCAGGAATATGGCGGCGGCCGCAAGCCGGTCGAGCGCGGCCTGATCCAGCCGACGCTGGGCGGCGGCATCGCCCGCTGGAAGCTGGGCCGCACCGCTGCCTACCGGATGACGCTGGGCGACCTGACCGACGACGAGCTGGAGGCGCTGTGGCGCACGGTGGATGAGCACGGCGAGATGGACCCGGTGCTGATCGTCGAGCAATACGCCGCCGCCAGCGCGCGCCAGCCCAAGATGCACTATGGCCGCCTGACCGGGCTCGATTATTACGCGCGCGCCGACGCCCAGAAGAGCCGCTATGAGCTGATCGTCGAGGAGTGGCGGTGACGCGATCCCCATTAAGCGGCGGAGGGGGTATCCCCATTAAGCGGCGGAGGGGGTGCCGTCCTGAGCTGGAACAGCGCCCACAGGCCGGGGTGCATCCGGTGCGTGCCGGCCTCCCAGTCCTGCCAGCGCCGCAGCGGGCTTAGGACGAGGCTGGCCGCCTGCGTCTGCGTCAGGCCGGCCGCCTGGCGCGCGGAGCGGATTTCGGCGGGTGCCGGTGATGGGTAGTCGCTCATTGCTCGCCCTCGATCCATGCCCACGCGATCAATCGCTCCAGGTCACCCAGCCAGTGCGTGGCCTCCGGGTCGGCGCCGATCGTATCGTGCAGCCAGACGGCGCACCACGGCGCCGACGGTCGTGCCGGCGGGGTCTCGTAGCCGGCCTGGGTGCAGATCAGCGTCCACAGGGCCGGTGCGACCCGCGATTTACGCGGCACGGCCAGCGTCACCAGTGGCACCGTCTCGCCCGAGTGCGGCTGGCCCCGGACGTGCGGCCCGCGCGGCGCGCTGATCGTCGCTACCAGGGCGGCGCCGTCCACCGTGACGGTGAGGTCACAGTGGGCCGCCGGCCCGATCAGCGATGCGCGGCCATCGGCGCGCGCCCTGGTGATCAGGCCGCGCACCGCAGCGACGGCCGCGTCGGCGCACTCGTCCCGGTAGCTGCGTCGGCTATGGCCGGTCGTCAGCGTGATGTGGTGGAGATAGTAGGTCATGATAGCCACCGTGCATTGAGTATGTCGGCGATCCGCTCCCATGAGGGGTAGGAGTACATTTGATGGGGATGCCTCGGGTGCCAGCCAGCATCATGCCAGCCGTCATCCCACTGCATCAACCGCCCCCACGACCAATCGATACTGCGCGCATCGCCCCATGGGCGATAATCAATCAGGGTGCTTAATGTCTCAGTTGCCGCATGATAGTACGCGACCAGCGGCTCTGGCTCGCACATCCACCACAGCCGCCGTGAGCGCAGAGCGGCCGATGCCGCCGCGACATCGGCCACGGCCAGTGCCGGCGCATTGGCCGGCACTGGGAGCCTCGGGGCTGGCGCGCTCGCAACTCTGGCGGTTGCCCTTGGATGATTGCGCCTCACAGTTTGAGCGCCTTGGCGAGCAGCGCATCGGTGGCCGTGTCGCGCTCGTCGATCCACCAGCGCGCCGCTGCCTGACCGGCCAGGGCCGTCAGGGCCGCAGCGCACTGATCCTCATAGGCCTGCTCCAGACCAGCTTTGACGTGGGGGCGGCGGCGCTCGATCTCGGCCACGGCGGCACTGATCTTATCGGCGCGGATTTTGCGCGCCCAGGCGATCTGCTTGTCGCTGCCCTGGAGGGCGACGGCGCCATGCTCGGCCTCGATGCTGTCGACGGCGGCGGCGGCGTCCTGCCGGGCGCAGGCGTGGCAGGTGCCGGCTTTGGCAGCCCAGGCGATATAGCGGCTGCGGTCAGCCTCCTTGCCGTACAGCTGCTTGGTCTCAGTGTGGCCGCAAGAGTAGGTGATGTCATACTTGGCCATTTTCCGTCTCCACCCCTGTCGCCCGAGGTGCGGCGCCGACTACCGAGTCGACACCTATTTTATACGCGGTTTCCGCGTATAGATCAAGGAGTTTGATCGGCTTCCTCGGTGCGCGCCGGACGCTCGTCCGGGCCAGTCGTGGTCTGCCGCACCGCTATTTCATGCCCATCGAGACGGGCGGCCGTCAAGGCCGCTTAAGCACCGATACAGGAGCCGTGAAATGACCGAGACCAAGAACGCGTCGAAATCCGTCACCGTGATCGCCGGCGTCGGTACGGTGATTTTCTCGATCGCCGGCCTGCTCGGCGTCCATGTCGCCGACGAGCTGCAGGCGGAGATCTTACAGAACGTGACCATGGTGGCCACCGCCATTGGCGGCCTGATCGCCATCTGGGGCCGCATCAAGGCCACCACCAAGATCGGCGACTGACGCATGGGGGGCGCCATCCTCGCGCGGATCGGGGCGGCGGCGGCCGGCATCGCAATGCTGGCCGCTGTCGTCTACATCTCCGTGCTGCGGGTGGATAATCGTCAGCTGCGCGCCGAGCTGGCACTGGCGCAGGCCCGCGATGGCGCTGCGGAGGTGGCCCAGGTCAAATGCGCCGACGATGTTTTCGCGGCCAACCAGGCGGTCGGCGAGATCAAGGCGGCCAGCGTGGCCGCCCAGCGCCGGCTCGACACTGCCGCCGCCCGCATTCTGCGGATCACGGAATCCTATCAGCGCATAGGTGATGCCATCGCCGCAACCCGCACCAGCGCCGCGAGCTGCGCGGCGATCGAGGCCGCCACGGACGATTTTCTCCGGCAGCTCACGGAGGCGGGCTATGGACAATAATCCTATCGGCACTGCGACCCTGGCGGCCGCCTGGGCAATCCTCCTGATGGTCATTCTGGCCGCATTGCAGGGCTGCGCGCAGGCGCCCCGGCGCGTCGTCACCACCACCCGCGTCGAGGTGCCGGTGGTGGTGCCCTGCCGCCGCCCTCCGGTTGCGCGACCCGCACTCTCGATCCCCCACGTCATCGCCCAGCCGGGCGCCCAGCTGGGCGCCAAGGCCGCTGCCATCCAGGCCGATCTGGTGGCATGGATGACCTACGCGCTCGGCCTCGAGGCCGTCGACGGCGCCTGCGCACCAATCGACCCGCTCGATCAGTCGGGCGCCCAGCCTGGCGCCACGCCATCTCGTCGCCCCAGCGGCGATGGTCAGCAGTGACCCACCTCAAGTCGCGTCCAGTCCCACCGTCACACAATCAGGAGATTAATATGATTCGCCTCGATCTATCGCCCCGCGCGGGCGCCGCCGCCGTCGGCTTGATGGCGGCCCTGCTCTCCCTGGTCTTCGCTCCTGCCGTCGGCGCGATGGCCAATTTCGGCGTCAGCAAGCTCCCGACCGAGCGCTATTATACCTGCCCGGCAAAGATGGCGTACAAGGCCCGCAATTGGCCCTCGCTCAACACATGGTCGAGCCGCGCTGGCGACACGATCGGGGCCCTAAGGCTTAAGCCCACCAATTTCCCGGCGCCGATCGCCGCCGCGCTCGATCCCGCCTACGTGCCGCCCGAGGACCAGGTGATGCGCGACGGCACGCTGTTTGTCGGCCTGCCCCTGCCCGGCCGGGGTGACGCGCTGGTCGACGCGCTGTACGCGGCGGCCGAGGCCAACAATCTCGCGGTCTATCGGGTGCGCTACGAGCAGCGGTCGCCATGCCTGAGCGCGGCGGCCTACCAGCAGCTGCTTGACGACCGCACTGCCAAGGGCCGCGCCGCGCAGGCGCTCTGGGATCAGTGGGCGGCGCGCGAGCGGGCCAAGTCGCCGCCCGCGACTGACGCATAACCTATTTGGCTAACGACGTGAGCGCCCGCTGCATTGACAGCGCGGCGGGCGCCCGTCTTTAATCGGCGGTGCAACGCCTGTGCAACGACCAATTTTCTGTCGCTGTTGAAATAATATTACATTAGTTGCGCGGAATTTTTTGCGCGCTACAGGACCACGTCCTCGGCATCATGCAGCACGATGGCCTTGAAGGGCGCGTGACCGGCCGCATCGTCACGCAGCACGCCGGAGTAC
>CAUJIW010000087.1 GCA_963205175.1 Pseudomonadota bacterium | reverse complement strand
GACATCGAAGCGGGGCAGCGGGGCGGCGGCGGTGCCGGCGACCTCGGGCGGCCCGGCTGACAGGTCACCGGCCTCGAAATCATCCCACACGCTGGTCTGCGTGCCGCTGCTGCGGTGATGCAGCGTCGCCGCGCCGGTGCTGTAGGTGGCGTCGGCGATATCGCTGCCGATCTGGACGCCGTCGATATAGGCCCGCAGCGTCGCGCCCTGGGCCTCCAGCCGCAGCTGACTGACGCCCGACGCATAGCTGACACCGGTGATGGTGGCGATCGTGGTGAGGCTGTTGCTGTCCAGCCTGTAGACGCGGACCTCGGTCGACGAGATCGCGCGCAGCAGGTAGCCCGACAGGGTCGCCGCGTTGAACCGCAGGCCGTGATAGAATGGGTACAGTATCCACTGCCGGGCGGTGACATATTGGTCAGACGTCAGTGCCGGGGTGGTGTAGGTGGGCCGATCGGTGCCGGCCGCGCTGCATTTGACCCGGCCGCCATCCGAGATCGAGCAGCGATCGGTACTGCCACTGAATGCCCACGTCCAGCCACCGTTCGGCCCGGTCGCGGTACGACCGCCGAGCGCGCTGTCGGTGGCGCCGGTGAAGTCGTCGCCGTAGACAGACACGGCGGCCTCCGCTGGTCAGAGGGATGAGTGCTCAGGCCGACGCGCGGCGCACCCCGTCGACGCCCATGATGGCGTCGTCGACGAAATCAGGGCAGCCAGGCACAATGACCTTGACGCGGCCGGCCGGCACCGTGGCGTCGGTGGCGCTGTCGACGCTCGACCAGCCGGCCGGCATCAGCGCGCCGGCCTCGGCGACGATGGATGGCATATAGACCAGCTCTCCCTCGACGGGGTCAAATGCGCGGCGGAAATCGCAGTAATAGGCGCGGGTCTGGGTGGGCATGCGTCTCTCCTCGTGGATGGGCGGCCTCAGCTGGCCGGCGCGGTGATGGACATCGAGGTCAGGATGATCGGGCCACCGGCGACGATGCTGGTGTTGTTGAGCTGGATGGCGCCGCCGCCGCCGGTGGCGGTGACATCGACGTCCATCACCGCAGTGCCGGCGCTGTCGAGCAGCCGCGCCCAGGTGGCGGTGCCGGTGGCGTCCGCCGCGCTGTCCTGGGTGATGGCGTTGGCGCTGGCGGTGCCGCCGCTGGCCGCCGGGAAGCTCGGGTCCGAGAACGTCAGCGTGCCCAGCAGCGTGCCGGTGGCGGCGTCCTGCGGGGTGGCCGG
Source organism: Pseudomonadota bacterium (assembly GCA_963205175.1). Lineage (GTDB taxonomy): Bacteria > Pseudomonadota > Alphaproteobacteria > Sphingomonadales > Sphingomonadaceae > CAUJIW01. The sequence continues at coordinate 1,303 of CAUJIW010000087.1, read as the reverse complement.
CATGGCGCCGGTGCGAATCTGGATGGTGCCGGGGCCCGATCCGCCGTCGATGGCGTCGCGCGCGGCGTTGACCTGGGCATTGCGCAGGGTGGTGGCGATATTGATGACGGCCATGCGATCAGCCCTCCATGGTCAGGACGCGGTGCACCGAGCGCAGGCGGGCCAGTTCAGCCTTGTAGCCGTCGTGCTTGTGCGCCCAGCGCTTGTCGCCCAGCCGCTCTTCCAGCGTGGCGATGGTGCCGGCGACCGCCGCCGCATCGACGTCGGTGCGGCCCTGGTTGGCCGACGCCCAGTCGCGGTAGGCGGCGAAATCCTTCTGTGTCACGCGCGCCATGCGCTCTCTCTCCTGTGCCGATCAGGTGGCCCGACCCGTGGCGGACGGGCCGGGCCGGGGTCTGCCCTCTCGCTGATGAGGCGCCGCCGGGGCCGGGTATTACTTGCGCCTGACCCTCACGGGGCTGGCAACGACACCGGCGTCGGCTGCCGCCGCCGTCGGCGTGGTGCCCTGATCGGCGATGGCGGCGGCGGATTGATCGGCGGCCCGTTCGGCACCACCGGCGTCCGCCGCCGCCCCTTCGCTCTCAGGGTTGTTGGTCTCGCCAGGGTCGGGCGCGCCGCGCAGCACGGCCTCGATCTCGGCGTCGTCATGCAGCCGGGTGACCAGCATCGGCTCGGTGAGCAGCGCGTCCAGCTGGCGCGGCGTGAAGCTCTCGACAAGGTGATGCGTGGGCTGTGCCGGATGGGCCAGCCCGGCGCGGCGGAAGCCCTCGACCCGGGCCGTGATGGTGAGGATGGCGGGGTTGGCCATGGAAATCTCCTGTCGTGACGAACGAGACGCGGGCGGGGCCCTGCCGGCGACCGCCGGCGGGGCCTGGCCAGCACCCGTCAGCCCAGCCGGGTCTCGACGTGCAGCCGGAACGCGCCCTTGAGCACGTTGCTGGTGCCGCCGATGTCAGTGGCATTGAGCAGGGTGCGCGCCTTTTCCTCCAGCGTCGGCGGCACCACCAGCAGGCTGGGCCGGACGCCCAGCAGCCGGCCGGCGTCACCCTTCAGTGTCGCCATCGCCGCCTTCGCCGCCCACAGGTTGGCGGCGTCCAGCGTCTGCTTGGAGGCATAGGCCAGCTGCCAGAGACCGAAGCCGACAGCGCACCGCTTGTCGACGCCGTAGACGAATTCCTTCTTGCTGAACACATTGGGATCGTCCGGGTTGTCCAGCGCCACGAAAGTCGGCGTGCGGCGGTTCTGGTAGACCAGCGGCTTCACCGCGCGGGTGTCATCGATCAGATACCAGGCGGTGCCGGCG
>CAUJIW010000086.1 GCA_963205175.1 Pseudomonadota bacterium | reverse complement strand
CGCCACATCGCCTGGGACATCGGCACCGATGCCCTGACGCGGGCGCTGGTGGCCACCGTCGGCGGCGTGGCGGTGCTTTCCCGCGTGTCGCGGCTGGTGATCGACAAGAACCGCGATGCCGACCATCCGGGTCTGGTGCCCGAGACCAGCGACGGCACCGTCATTCCGGCCAACCAGGGGCTGGGCGAGGCCGAGAGGGCGCGACGGATCGCGCTCTATTTTCACCCCTACCACAAGGCGATAGAGGGGGAAGTTGATGCGTTGCTGAAGCAGGGCGTCCGCCCGCTGCTGGTGGCCGTGCACAGTTTCACGCCGGCGATGAACGGGCACCAGCGCCCGTGGCATGTCGGTATTCTCTACAACCGGGACGACCGGCTGGCGCGCCGGGCGATCGCCTGGCTGCGCGACTATCATCCCGAGCTGGTGGTGGGCGACAATGAGCCCTATGCCGGCACCGTGCTCAACGCCACCATGAACCGCCATGCCGAGGCGCGCGGTCTGCCCTACATCAGCCTGGAGATCCGTCAGGATTTGCTCGCGGATGAAGGCGGCATCGCGCAATGGGCGGCGCGTCTGGGGGCGATGCTGCATCATTTTCTGTCGCAGCCGGCCTGAAACAGCTTTCGTTTATTGCGTGGAGCAGTTAACAGACGCCGGCGTACCTTGCTGCGTGTCCGAGGAGAAAAGTCATGGCCATCGACAAGTCCAAGCTGCCCAGCCGCCACGTTTCCGTGGGTCCGGAGCGGGCGCCGCACCGCAGCTACTATTACGCCATGGGCTGGAAGGAAGAGGATATCGCCAAGCCGTTCGTGGCGCTGGCCTCGGCGGGCAATGATTCCGCGCCCTGCAACACCACGCTGGATCAGCAGGCCGACTGGGCGCGCGAGGGCGTGCTGGCGGCCGGCGGCACGCCGTTCCGCTTCAACACCATCACCGTCACCGACGGCATCGCCATGGGCCACCAGGGCATGAAGTCGTCGCTGATCAGCCGCGAGGTGATCGCCGATTCCGTCGAGCTGTCGGTGCGCGGCCACTGCTACGACGCGCTGGTCGGCTTCGCCGGCTGCGACAAGAGCCTGCCGGGCATGATGATGTCGATGCTGCGCCTCAATGTGCCGTCGATCTTCGTCTATGGCGGTTCGATCCTGCCCGGCCGCTTCCACGACCGCGACGTCACCGTCGTCGACGTGTTCGAGGTGGTCGGCAAATTCGCCGCCGGCGCCTGTCCGCTGTCGGAAGTGACGGCGCTGGAGAAGGTCGCCTGTCCGGGCCATGGCGCCTGTGGCGGCCAGTACACCGCCAACACCATGGCCTGCGTCGGCGAGGCGATCGGCCTGTCGCTGCCCAACAGCAACATGGCGCCGGCGCCCTACAAGAGCCGCCAGGAGATCGCCGTGGCCGCCGGCCGCCAGGTGATGACCCTGCTGGAGAAGAACATCCGCCCGCGCGACATCTGCACCCGGGAAGCCTTCGAGAACGCTGCCCGTATCGTCGCCGCCACCGGTGGCTCGACCAATGGCGCGCTGCACCTGCCGGCGATGGCCAACGAGTGCGGCATCGACTTCGACCTGTTCGACGTCGCCGAAATCTTCAAGACCACGCCGTACATGGCCGACCTCAAGCCAGGCGGCAAATATGTCGCCAAGGACATGTATGACGCCGGCGGCATCTACATGCTGATGAAGAGCCTGGCAGCCACCGGCCTGCTCCACCTCGACTGCATGACCGTCACCGGCAAGACGCTGGGCGAGAATATCGAGGAAGTCACCTGGAACCCCGACCAGAAGGTGATCTACGACGCCAAGGCGCCGATCACGCCGACCGGCGGTGTCGTCGGTCTGCGCGGCTCGCTGGCGCCCGATGGCGCCATCGTCAAGGTCGCCGGCATGAAGAACCTCAAGTTCTCCGGTCCCGCGCGCGTGTTCGACTGCGAGGAGGACGCCTTCGCGGCGGTCGAGGCCCGCAAGTTCAACGAAGGCGAGGTGCTGGTGATCCGCTACGAGGGCCCCAAGGGTGGCCCCGGCATGCGCGAGATGCTGTCGACCACGGCGGCGCTCTACGGCCAGGGCATGGGCGAGAAGGTGGCGCTGATCACCGATGGCCGCTTCTCGGGCGCCACCCGCGGTTTCTGTGTCGGCCACGTCGGGCCGGAAGCGGCCGAGGGCGGCCCGATCGCGCTGGTGAAGGATGGTGACATCATCACCATCGACGCCGAGGCCGGCACCATCGACGTCGACGTCAGCGCGGAGGAAATGGAAATCCGCCGCACCGCCTGGGCGCCGCGGCAGACCGACTATCAGTCCGGCGCGCTGTGGCGCTATGCCCGGAATGTCGGCCCGGCCCGCACCGGCGCTGTCACCCATCCTGGCGCCAAGGCGGAAACCCACGTCTACGCCGACATTTAGGCTCTGGCCGCGCTACGAAACGCGGCGGGCGCCCGCCGGCGTCCGCACCGTGCAGCGCGAGCGCCTCGTTACGGTCTGTCAACCTTTATCCGACAGGATAAAGGTATGGCAAAAGTGTATCCGCGTGACTCGCTGTCCGACCCTCACGTCTCCGATCTTCAGGCGGCGTTCGATCAGCTGAAGATTGCTGTCGATCTCATGCCCATGGGCGTCTCCTACGCGGACCTCCGCAGCGGCCGGATTCTATACGGCAACCAGCGTTTTCACGACCTGATCGGCGGCGATCCCGGGCCGATGACGGTGCCGGCGTGGCTGGAGCGTTTCGTCAGTGGCGACGCGAACATCCGACGCCTCAAGCAGATGTGGTCGCCCGAGCGGGCCGCCGGGCTCGACGTGCCGGTGGAGGTGACGCCGGCCGACATCATGCTGCGTTGTCTGGACGGCACGATGAAGCCGGTGGCGATGACGGGTATCATGATTCCCGCCACCGGCCAGATGCTGGCGACCTTCATCGACCTCAGCGAGCGGGTGGCGACCCAGCGGGCGCTGGCCAACAGTCAGCTGCGCCTGTTCAGCGCCCTGTCGGCCTCGCGGCGCGGGCTGTACGAGGTGGAACTGCGCACGCACACGCTGACCATGGTGGTGGAACTCAACAGCATTCCCAACCTGCTCACCGACACCAACAGTATTCCGTTGCGCCGCTTCTGGACCCGGCTGCATCCGGAAGACCGCCAGGCGGCGGTCACGGTCTATCGCGGCCACGTTGCCGGCACGATCGACGAATACCGCCTGGAATATCGTGTGCGGCTGACCACCGGCGACTGGTTGTGGGTCGAAAGCGCCGGTGCCGTGATCGAACGCGACGATGCCGGCATGCCGGTACGGGTGATCGGCACCTATTGCGACATCAACGATCGCAAGCTGGCCGAGCGTCAGCTGGAAACGAGCAACGCGGAACTCACCCGTTCATTGCGGCAACTTCAACGTTACGAGCTGGAAGGCCGGTTGTTGCGCGTGTTCGGTCAGAGTCTGCTGGCGGCCAGTAAGTCCGAAGACGTCTATGCGGCCGTCAATGAGGTCTCGGCGGAGTTGTTCGCGGCCTATCCGGGCTATATCGCCGTCATCCAGGAAAGTGGCACGCTCGCCATGCTCAATCGCTGGGGCGGGATCACCTGCTCCGGCGCCTCGACGCTCGCCGATTGCCAGGCGCTTGCCCGCGGCGTCCCCCTACAGGCAGCCAGCTGTCCGTCCTGCCTGCTCGATGGGGCTGGCGAGACGCTGTGCGTGCCGGTTCGGATGCAGCAGTCGAAGGGCATCTGGCACCTCACGGGGCTGCCGTCACCGGAAGACAGCGACCGGGCGTCGGCTCTGATCACCACCATGCACCACATGATCGAGATGGCGCTGTCATCCATCAAGCTGCGGGAGGGTCTGCAGGAGCAGGCGCTGCATGACCCGCTGACGGGGCTGTACAATCGTCGCTATCTCAACGAGACGATCAACCGCGATCTGGCGGACGTCGAGCGCACGGGGCAGCCGCTGGCGGTGGCGCTGCTCGACCTCGACCACTTCAAGCATTTCAACGACACCTATGGGCACGCCGTGGGTGATCTGGTGCTGTCGCGCGTGGCGCAGGTATTGCAGGCCAGCTGCCGGCAGAGCGACATGGTCTGCCGTTTCGGCGGCGAGGAATTCATGCTGGTGATGCCGGGCACCACCCAGGCGGACGCGCTGGCCAAGCTGGACGATCTGCGCCGGCGCATCGGCAGCATCCACGAGACGGTCAACGAACTGGTCATCGACTTTCCCACCATCTCGGCGGGGCTGGCAATGGCGCCGCTCAACGGCCGTACGCTGGAGCAGCTCGCCCATTGCGCCGACGCGGCGCTGTACGAGGCCAAGCATCGCGGGCGCGACCGGGCGCTGGCCTACGAGCCGGCGATGGAAGCCGCGCTGACCTCCTGACCCCCGAACGCCTGCAAAGCCACCCGCCAGCCGCCCAGCCGGTCGCTCCGGGGCGCGTTCAGCCGACGGGCAACGTGAAAGGCGCCTCCCACCGGGGTGGGAGACGCCCATTGCAGCTAGCGGGGCAGAGAGGTCAGCGTCGCCGGCGACGGGCGGCCAGCCCGACACCCATCAGTCCGACGCCCGCCAGACCAAGAGCGGCCGGCTCGGGGATGGCGCGCGCGGTCATGATGATGCCGGTGCTCAGCATCGCGCTCTGACCCTCCTCGGTGAAGAAGACGAGATCGACATTGCCGTCCTCATTGACATCCGCGTTGTGCAGCGTGCCGCCGGACAGACCCAGCACCACCAGTTGGGCGGTATAGAGATAGCCATCGCGGGAGAACGACACGCTGAGGGCGTTGGGATTCAGCAGCGCGAAAATGTCGTCGCACACCGAAACCGATCCTTCCTGGCAGCTGCCGCTGTTGGGCGTTTCGGTGAACTCGATGTTGAAGGTCTGGCTGAAGAACTCCGAGGCCCCGCCACCACCGGGGGTAAGCGTGATCTGCGTCAGCAGGTCGGTCGAGGTGAGGGACGCGCCGCTGATGGTGAAATTGTTGTGGGTGATCATCACCGCCGGCGCCGCGCCGTCGTTGACCTCGATCGTGCCCAGCACGTTGTTGGTGACACGCAGACTGCTCTGCTCGCCGCCATTGGACGACGTACCCCAGGAGATGACGCTGTCGTCGCCGTCGAGGGTCGGCACGATGGAACCGGGGACGACATTGTCCCAGTTGCTGGTGACGTCGAAATCCCAGAACTGGATGAACGCCGCCGACGCGACGGAAGGAATCGCCAAAGTCATCGCGGCTGTAGCGATGCCCATCATGAATTTTCGACTGAACACTTTTAGTCTCCTTGTGGCCCTGACTACTTCGGGTCGGAAATTGGATTGGACCCGTAATTTCAAGGAGCAACAACCGTGCCATCATTTTAATATATTGAAATATATGTGTTTTTATCGAAAATAATCATGATACACATGAAACGGAGTAATATTTTCCGACGCCAAAGTAATACGGCATCGCAATGAATATTGTTTCGGATAATTACTGTTAGCGTTGCGTAATGCGAATGAACGTCAGGGTGACGCTCACGGCTCGCGCAGGACGCACCAGGCCGGCACGTGATCCGACGCCTTCTCCAGCGCGCGGGTGGTGCGGTCGATCCCTGCGGCCTCCAGCCGGTCGGCGGCCGGTGGTGACAGCAGCAGGTGATCAATGCGCAGACCCCAGTCCTTGGCCCAGGCGCCACCCTGATAGTCCCAGAACGTATAGGCGCGTCCGGTCGGCTGTACGGCCCGGATGGCATCGGTGAAGCCGAGGCCGAGCAGGCGGCGGAACCGCTGGCGCGATTCAGGCTGGCACAAGGCGTCGTCGGCCATGCGCCGGGGGTCCCAGACATCCTCGTCGGCGGGGCAGACATTGAAGTCGCCGGCCAGCACATAGGGCTGCTCGCTATCCAGCGCGTGCCGGGCATGGGCGATCAGACGGTCCATCCATGCCAGTTTGTAGTCGAACTTGGGACCGGGCACCGGGTTGCCGTTGGGCAGGTAAAGCCCGGCGATGCGGACGCCCGCCACGGTCGCCTCGATGAAGCGGGCCTGCTCGTCGCCATCGTCGCCCGGCAGACCGGTGCGGACGTCGGCCAGCGGCCGCTGGCTCAGGATGGCGACACCGTTGAAGCCCTTCTGGCCATGAACGGCGCAGTGGTAGCCGCGGCTCTCGATCTCCAGCGCGGGGAAACCGTCATCGACGGTCTTGATTTCCTGCAGGCACACGACATCGGGCCGGGTGCTGTCCAGCCAGTCCAGCAGGCGCGGCAGACGGGCGCGAATGCCGGCGACGTTGAAGGTGGCGATGCGCACGCGAAAGCCTCGTCGGACCCGCCAGAGGTCAGATGGAGAAGGAGGAGCCGCAGCCGCACGACGACTGGGCGTTGGGATTGATCACCTGGAACGACGAACCGCCGAGCGACTCCACATAGTCGACGACGGCGCCTTCAAGGAACGGCAGACTGACGGCATCCACCACCATGGAAACGCCGTCGCGACTGACCACCAGGTCGTCGGGCTGCGCTGTTTCGTCGAACCCGAACCGGTACTGGAACCCGGAACAACCGCCACCATCCACCGACAGGCGCAGCTTGAGGCCAGGCTTGCCCTGTTTGGCGACCAGCGTCGCCACCCGGGCCGCCGCCGCGGCTGACAAGGCTACCTGAGGCTGATCCATCGTCCACATCTCCAGTCTGCTGCCTGACACAGTTAGGACTGGCGCGGTCATAATTCAATCAGTTGCTGGCAATCGCCCGCAATGCCGTGGCGGGCGCCACATCGGCCCCGCCTGTGGTCGTCCCCGCGGTCGTCCCCGCGGTCGTCCCCGAGGTCGTCAGCGCCGCCGCCGGTTGGGGCCGGGGTGTGAAGCGACCGTCAACGTGAGCGCCTGCCTCAATGCTGATGGATTCATGGGTGATGTCGCCCAGCACCTGGGCCGTGCGCTCCAGGGTGACGGTGCGGGCAGTGATACTGCCCTCGACACGTCCTCGCAGCACCACGGAATCGGCGGTCAGCGAGCCGGCGATGCGGCCGGTCTCGCCCTGAATGATACCATGACAGCGAACGTCGCCGTCGATGGCGCCATCGAGATGCAGTTCACCCTCGGCGGTGACATCCCCACGAATGCGGACATCGGCGGCAATGATCGACAGGCTGACAGCGTCAGCCGCGCCCGACCGGCTGCCGCGCTTGCTCGATGGCGCGCTTCTGGATTTCAAGAACATCGGCGGAAGCCTCCAGGAACGGCTTGGGATTGACCGCGCGGCCATCGACCCGCACCTCGTAATGCAGATGGGTGCCGGTCGAGCGGCCGGTGTTGCCCATGGCGCCGACCACCTGGCCGCGCTTCACGCGCTCGCCGGTGCGCACATTGATTTTCGACATGTGGCCATAGCGGGTGACCAGGCCACGCCCGTGGTCGACCTCCACCACCTTGCCATAGGCGCCCCAGTAGGCTGCCCTGGTGACGACACCGTCGGCCGTGGCGCGGATCGGGGCACCGTGGCTGCCGGTCAGGTCGACGCCGGTGTGCATGGCGGCGGAGCCATTGAACGGGTCGTAGCGCACGCCAAAGCCGCTGCTGTAGGTGAAGCGCTGGACCGGATGCAGGGATGGAATCGACAGCGACGCCTTCTCCAGCAAATCCAGTCGGTTCCACGCGATGAACAGATCCTTGAACTGTGTGCCGAGGCCCGCGAACGCACCCTGCTTGAAACTGGCCTCGACATAGGGGCCGCCAACCGCGCGGGACTGGCCGATCAGCCGCGAAGAATTGAGGCCCAGGCGGCGCAACACGGCCTCGGTTTCGCGAAAGCGGGCATCGGCGGCGTCGGTCGCCGTTTCGACAAAGGCGAGCTGACGCGACTCCAGTCCGCGATACAGCTGCATCTCCTCCAGCGCGGCCGGGTTCAGCGCGGCCGTCTCATCCGGCGCCGGAGCCGCCGAGGCCAGATCCGTATTCTGCCTCTTGGCCGTCCGCGCGGAGACCTGAAGACGATTGAGGAAAAGCTGGTTGAGAAACTGCTGTCGCTTCTCGATGCGTTGGGCGACTTCGCTGACATCGGACTTCACGGCGGCCACATGACCGGCGAGCTGGGCCAGTTCGCGCTCCTTGAGGGCGATGGCGGCCTGCTTGCTCTCCAGCTGCTCCTGCCGGAAAAGGACGGTGGCACCCGCGGTCAGGAACGAACAGGTCAGCACCAGGGCGATGCTCGCACCGACAATCTGGGCCCCTGTGCTAATGCGCAGGAAGCGGACGTTGCCATTGGTCCGGAAGTAAATCTGATGCTCGGGAAAATACCGCGTAATTCGTGCCTGCCAGACCCGGAGCAGGCCTTCTCGTTTTCGCACAGCGGTCGCTCCTTGTTGTTCTTGACTGCGGCCCGGCTTGCGCGCCGGTGTGACCCCATCTTGTTAATCACCCGTTAAGCTTCAGAAACGGGAGCCGGAGTTGTAGACAGGAAAACCCGACTTAGGCAAGAGGATGGTAAAAACCCGACATCATCCCCGCCTGCAAACGCGCGGAATCATTGAAGGGCGGCTTGAGGTCGCCCCGGAAGAATTGCCGCACTGCAGCATGGAACATTGCTTGCGAATCGCCATCGGCCGATTCGCAAAGGTGATTGAACCAGCGCACGCCCGCCGCCACGTGGGTGATCTCGTCGGTGTATATTCTCTCCAGGATGGCAGCACTCTCGTCATCGCCGGCCTTGCGCAGGCGCTCGATGGTCTGCGGCGTCACATCCAGTCCGCGCGCCTCCAGCACCATGGGCACGATCGCCAGCCGCCCGAGCAGCGTCTCGCGGGTGGCGCGCGCGGCGTCCCACAGGCCGTCATGGGCGGGCAGATCGCCATAGCCGCCACCCAGCACCGCCAGCCGTTCGGCCAGCAGCGAGAAATGCAGCGCCTCGTCGTCGGCTACCTTGACCCAGTCGTCAACGAAGGCACGCGGCATCCCGTCGCCGAAGCGGGCAACCATGTCCCAGGCGAGATCGATGGCGTTGAGTTCGATATGTGCCAGCGCATGCAGCAGCGCGAACCGGGCGGCCTCCGAGCCGGCCTTGCCGCGCTTGGGCATCCGGTTGGGTGGCAGCAGTTCGGGGCGCGCCGGTCGGGCAGGGCGGTCCGGCGGCTGGACGTCGAACGCCGCTGTCAAGGCGCCGGCGCGCCACGCGGCGGCATGTCGGCGGGAGAGGGCGGCCTTGTCCGCCGCGCCGGCCGTCATCAGTACGTTGACCGCCGCCCCGGCAATGGAGCGGGGCGGCTCGCCGTCGGCGGCCGGCGCGGTGGCGAGCATGGTCAAAGCGTCCGCACGGCCTTCAGTACCGCCTCGGCATGGCCGGCCACCTTGACCTTGCGCCAGACCTGACGCAGCACGCCCTCGCCATCAATGAGAAAGGTCGAGCGGTCGATGCCCATATACTGGCGGCCATAGAGGCTCTTCTCGACCCAGCTGCCATAGGCCTCCAGCACCTGGCCATCCTCGTCGGTGCCCAGCAGGATGCTCAGGCCGTGCTTGGCGCGAAAGCGGTTGTGCTTGGCCTGGGTGTCCTTCGAGACGCCAATGACGACCGCGCCGGCCGCCGTGAAAGCATCCAGGTGGGCGGAAAAGTCCCGTGCCTCGGTGGTGCAGCCCGGCGTGTCGTCCTTGGGGTAGAAGTAGAGCACCACCGCCCGCCCCCTGAAATCGGCGAGGCTGACGGTGCGCCCGTCGTCGAGCGGCAGGGTGAAGGCGGGGGCCGGTTGTCCGATGGCGAGATCGCTCATGACTTGTCCTTGCTCTGCTTGGGCCGCTTGCCACCGAAGACCGCCGGCCAGAGGGCGACAACCTGATTGCAGGTGGTGGTCAGCAGCGTTTCGACCGCGCGCAAGTTAGCTTTTCCGGCGGTGCGGGCAAGGATCGAACGCATGCCCGGCGGAATCTCCGCGGACTCGGGCGGGCTGGCGAACGCCACCCGGACCACTGTCTGCAGCGCCGACAGCAGATCATAGGCCTCCACCAGGGTCCGTGCCGTCGTCTCGGGCAGCACATTCGCCGGACCGAGCGCGGCGAGGATGGCCGCCGGCGAGGCCAATGCCGGAAAGCTGCCGCCCGCGGCCTCGCGCAAGGCAAGATACTGCGCCATGAATTCCAGGTCGATCAGACCGCCCGGCCGGCGCTTGACATCCCACGTCGTGCGGGCCGGCAGATGGCCATCCATCTCGGCGCGCATCTCCAACACGTCGGCCTTGAGCTTCTTCAGGTCGCGACGGGCCCGCACCACCGCCTCGATTCCGGCCATCAATGCGTCGGCGGCGGCCGGCGGGCCATGCACCACGCGGGCCGGCAGCAAGGCCATATGCTCCCACGTCCAGGCCTGATCGCGCTCATAGTCGAGGAAGCTGTCGATGGTCACCGCCAGCAGCCCCTGCTGGCCGGACGGGCGCAAGCGGGTGTCCACCTCGTAGAGCGTGCCGCCCGCGGTCTGGGCCGACACCGCCGTCACCACGCGCTGGGCCAGCCGGTTGAAATAATGCACCGCCGGCAGCGGCGTCTTGCCGTCGGACTGGCCGTCATTGCCGCCGGTGAACAGAAACACCAGGTCGAGGTCGGAGCCTGCGGTCAGATTGGCGCTGCCGTAGCGGCCCAATGCCAGCACCACCAGATCGGCGCCCTGCACCCGGCCGTGCTTGGCGGAGAAATCGGCGATGACCACCTCCACCAGCGCCCGCACCACCAGGTCGGCGATCAGCGTGTAGAGCCGGCGGGCATCCCCCGGGGTCAGGGCGCGGTCCAGCAGCTGGACGGCCAGCAGGAAATGGTACTCGGCGGTCCAGCGCCGCGCCTCGTCGAGCTTTTCCTCCAGCGTCGCAAACCGTCCGAGCCGGCGGGCGAGCGCGCTCTCCAGCGCATCGCGGTCCTGGAACACCGCCTGCTGGTCCGGGACCAGCACCACGTCGAGCAGCTCCGGCGACCGGCGCAGCGCGTCAGCCACCGGGGGCGCGACACTGAGCAGGCGGGCGACCAGGTCGAGCAGGCGCGGGTTGGTCTGGAACAGCGACAGGATCTGCACCCCGCTGGGCAGGCCGGACAGAAAGTCGTCGAAGCGCAGCAGGGTGGCGCGCGGGTCGTCGGTGCGCGCCAGCGCCCTGGCGATGGCCGGCAGCATCGCCTCCAGCAGATCGCGGGCGCGCTCCGAGCGCAGCGCGCGGTAGCGATCGGAGCGCCAGCGCTCGATCGCCGGCACGGCGTCGCTGGCGGGCAGGCCCTCGTTCATCGCCCAGCTGGCCAGCGCATCGGGGTCGGCAGGCACCATCGCTGTCTGTGCCGCCACCGGCTCGACCAGGCGGTCGTACAGCCTGGCGACGGCGTTGCCGTGGCGGCGGATCGTCGCCGCCAGCTCACGCGCCGACTTGAAGCCGCAGAACCGGGCGATGTGCCGCACGGCGGCGGCACTGGTCGGGATGCTGTGGGTCTGGGCATCGTCCACCATCTGCAGCCGGTGCTCGACGGCGCGCTGGAAACGGTAGGCGGCTTCCAGTTGAACGGCGTCCCTGGGCGCCACCTTGCCCGCGGCCACCAGGGCGGCCAGCGCCTGCAGGGTCGGGCGCAATTGCAGGCTGGGGTCGCGCCCGCCGTGGATCATCTGGTGGATCTGGACGAAAAACTCGACTTCGCGAATGCCACCACGGCCACGTTTGACGTCGTAGCCCTCCAGGCGGATCTCGCTTTGCTCGAAATGCTCGCGGATGTGCAGCGACATGTCGCGGATGTCGCGCACGATGGTGTAGTCGAGCGAGCGACGCCAGATGAACGGCCGGATGCTGTCGAGAAAGGCCTGACCGAGCGCGATGTCGCCGGCGATGGCCCGGGCACGCACGAACGCCGAACGCTCCCAGGGCAGGGCGGAAGACTGGTAGTAGCTCTCCGCGCCGCGCACCGGCAGCGCCGGCGGAGTCACGTCGGGATCCGGGCGCAGGCGCAGGTCGACCCGGAACACATAGCCATCACCGGTGCGCAGGGTGAGAATCTGCACCAGCCGCTGGGCCACCTTGACGGCGGCGGTATCGACATCATCGCGGTTGCGACAGGTCAACCGCTCCGGGTCGAACAACAGAATCAGGTCGATATCGGAGGAGTAGTTGAGCTCGCCGCTGCCGAGCTTGCCCAGTGCCAGTGCCACGAAGCCGTCACTGCTGGCTACACCGCTGGTTTCCCGGACCGCCAGTCTGATTGCGGCATCGGTTGTCACGGCGGCGACATCGGAAAGCGCGCCTGTCACGTCCTCCAGCGCCCACTGGCCGCCGATGTCGGCGATTGCCGCCGCCAGCGCCACGTCGGCCTTGGCCTGGCGCAGGGCCGCCATGGCGTCGTCGAGTTCGACGCCGTCAAGATCGAGGGCGCGCACGCCGGCCAGCGCCCGGTCGACGACCGCACGCGGCCCCTGGGTCAGCAGCAGGGCCAGTCGTTCCGGGTTGTCGCGGATCAGTCCCTTGAGGTAGGAGGAGTGCGCCCAGGCGTGGGCCAGTGCCGGTGCCAGCGGCGATGCCTTGAGCTGATCCGGCGTCAGGCACGTCTCGTCGCCCAGCATGTCGCCAGCCAGGGCCTCCGTCAGCTTGATGTCCGGCAGGACGAGTGGGAACAGAACAGATGCGTTGGACTGGGTCATGGTGCGTTGTATCCGCCTGGTCGGCTCTCTGATTTTTCCAGCGCTTAACCCAGTCCCACGGAAAGGTCGATGATTTGACGCAAGAGCGCAGTTGGCGGGCGCGCAGTTGGCTGGGGCGCAGGGCGCTGGCCACAGCCGGCGCGCTGCTGCTGGTGGTCCTCGCCGGTGGCGGCGGCCTCTGGTGGTTTTCGCGCGTCGACGTCAACAGTGGCTGGCTGCGTGGCGTCGTCACCGCCCAGGCGCGAGAAGTGGTTCCCGGCCTGACGCTCGCGCCGGGCGCGCTTCATGCCCGCCGCATCCCCTGGCGGGACAGCATCGAGGTGACGGCATCGGACACCCGTTTTACCTATCATGACGACATCGCCGGCACCGTCGATCGCATCGTGCTGGAACTGAATGACGGCGTGATCTTCGGGCGGACGGCGGTGCTGAAATCCCTCAGCGTGCACGGTGCCTCAGCCCGGGCACGCTGGACCGCCGACACGCTGGAGCGCCTGCTGGCCCGTCAGGACGAGCGTGGTCCTGCCCGCTTTCCGTGGATGACGGGCCTGCGCGAGGTAACCCTGAGCGACCTTGCGCTCCGGCTCGACGGCGGTTCCCCGCGGACGCGCCACCAGCTGCGGCTGGACAAACTGACCATCGCCGCCAGTAACGATACCGGCGATCTGCGCATTCGCGGAAAGGCGCGACTGCTGGGATCGAACGACGCCAGGGCGGATGTCGGCGTCGACGGCACGGCAGTGCCGCAAGGCCGCTGGACACTCGCGGGGACGGTCAGCGTGCAGGATCCCAGTGCCCTGCTGGGGCCGGCCGCCCCGGCGCTCAAAGGCGTCGACCTGCGCGGCGGCCTCGACATCGACCTGACCGTCAAAGGCGATCGTGACATCATGGTTGATGGTACGGCGACGCTGCGCGGCGCCACGCTGGCGCTCGACCAGCGATGGCAGACACCGGTGGCGCTGGACGGGACCATGCCGTTCCAGTGGAACGGCGAGGCTGGCGCACTGAATCTGAACGAGGCGCGATTGCGCTCCGGCGGGGTCCGGCTGGCGGCAACCGCCCGGTGGCACGCGGCCGAAGGCAGCGCCATCCAGGCCGCGCTGTCCGAGGTGAGGGTAGCCGACCTGCACAGGCTGTGGCCCGCGGGGGTCGCCGAGGGCGGGCGCCAGTGGGTGATCGCCAACGTCGCCGACGGACGCGTCAACACGGCGCGCCTCGGCTACAGCCGGGACGCCGCTGGGCAGGAAGCCGTGCAACTGGACTTTGATTATCAGGGGCTTACGGTTCATTATCGTCGGCCCATGCCGCCAGTGCTGGATGGCGCCGGACACGCGGTGCTCGAAGGCAGCACCCTGCGCTTCACCATCGACAAGGGCCGGATCAATGGCCTCGACGTCAAGGGATCGCAGGTGCGGCTGGTCAATCTCGGGCGCGATGGCGAGGCGGCAACCATTGACCTCGCGGGGCGCGGCGTCGTGCGCAACCTGCTGCACGTGCTGGACAGCCCGCCGCTGGGCTATATTAGCGCCTTCGGCCTGAAACCCGCCGACGTTGGTGGCGCGTTCACCTTGCGCGGCGGCATCCGGATCCCGCTGCTGGTCGACGTCCGGATGGATCAGGTCACCTTCAACGCCCGCGCCAATGGAAAGGCGTTGAGCGTGCCCGACGTACTCGACGGCCACGATCTCAAGGACGGCGATATGGTGGTAACGGTCGATGGCAATGGCCTGACCGCCACGGGGACCGGTCGCATCGGGCCACAGATGGCGCATATCCGCTGGCGCGAATCCTTTGATGCCAAAGCATCCCGGCCGAGCCGCTACCAGATCAACGCCAGCACCGATCTCAACCGCTTGCGGGCACTCGGCGTCGATCTCGGCAATCTCATCGAAGGACCGATCGGCCTGTCGCTCGACCTTGCCGGTCGCGGCCAGACCATTGATGATGGCCGCGTCACGGCCGACTTCAAGGATGCCCTCATTGTGCTGCCGGGCCTCGGCGTCAGCAAGGCCATTGGCCAGCCCGGCGCCACGCGCCTGTCGCTCACCCGTCAGAACGACCGCTACCGGATTGATGACCTGGTGGTGTCGCTGCCCGGATTCAGCCTGTCCGGCCGCGGCGAGATGAACCCCGGCGCCGGGACGCGCCGCTGGTTTCTGAAGCGCATCCAGACCCGCGAGTTCACCGCCAGCGCCGACATCATCGATACCGACGACAAGCCGACGCTGGTCACGGTCCGGGGCGACTCCTTCGATCTCAAGCCGATGCTGGGCCGGCTGTTCGCGCCCGCGGCCCGACCGGGGCCACCACCCGCCGGGCCCGGCTCGCGCTGGCCCGACATGAAGGGCACCGCGCGCTTTGATGACGTGCGCATGTACAACGACGAATCCCTTGAGGGCGCCGAGATCGCCTTCGAGACCGGCGGCAATCTGCTCTCCCAGCTCAGTTTCACCGCCAAGCTTGGCCCTTCCGAACGGATCAGCGCCACCGTGCGCAGTCTCGGCACCACGCGCCAGTTCGCCATCGAGTCACCCGACGCCGGCCGGCTGGCCCGCGCGTTCGACATCTACAACAGCGGTGCCAACGGACGACTGGTAGTGCAGGGCACCGCGCGCGGCACCGGCGCGACGCTGGAGCTGGATGGCCATGCCCGCATGACCGATTTCCGTGTCAGTCAGGCGCCGGGGCTGGCCAAGCTGCTCACCATTGCCTCGCTGACCGGGCTGCGCGACACCCTGCAGGGGCGGGGAATCGTGTTCGAGACGGTCAAGGTGCCGTTCAGCCTGCGCAACGGCGTCATCACCCTGAAGAACGCCAGCGCGGTCGGGCCGGCCATGGGTATCACCATGGAAGGGCAGTTCCAGCAGTCATTGCACCAGTCCAACCTCAAGGGCGTGATCGTGCCGTCCTACACGCTCAACAGCTTGCTGGGCAAAATTCCGCTGGTGGGCAGGCTGGTGGTCGGCGGCCGGCACGAGGGGGTGATCGGCTTCAATTACCGCATCGAGGGCAACGCGCTGAACCCCAAGGTCAGCGTCAATCCGGCCTCGGGGCTGGCGCCGGGCTTCCTGCGCCACCTGTTCTCCGGCGGGCCGGCGAAGGTGGCCTCGGAGCCGGCGACCGACTGACGGCGAACGGAAAAGCCGGCGGTCGGCTCATGCCGCGCCGGCCTGGCCAGCCGTTCAGGCCGGCTCGACCAGGCCGTGATGCTTCTTGCCGGCGGAGATTTTCACCGAGCCGTTGCCGATGGTCAGCACATGCGCCTCGTCGACGATCTTCTCGCCGTCGACACGGGCGCCGCCCTGCTTGATCAGTCGGCGTGCCTCGCCCTTGGAGGCGGCGAACCCCAGGCCCACCAGCGCGTCCACCAACGGCAGAGCGCCAGAAGCCGTCAACCGCGGCAGATCGGTGCCGGCGGTGCCCTCCTCGAAGGTGCGCCGGGCGGTCTCGGCGGCCGCCTCGGCGGCCTCGGCGCCACGCGCCAGCGTCGTCACCGCGTTGGCCAGCACTTTCTTGGCCTCGTTGATCTCGGCACCGCCCAGGGCTTCCAGACGGGCGATCTCGTCCAGCGGCAGGTCGGTGAACAGCTTGAGGAAGCGGCCGACGTCGGCGTCGTGGGTGTTGCGCCAGAATTGCCAGTAGTCGTAGTGCGACAGCTGATCCTCGTTCAGCCACACCGCGCCGCCGGCGGTCTTGCCCATCTTGGCGCCGTCGGCGGTGGTCAGCAGCGGCGTCGTCAGGCCGAACAGCTCGCCGCCCTCGATGCGCCGGGTCAGCTCGATGCCGTTGACGATGTTGCCCCACTGGTCCGAGCCGCCCATCTGCAGCCGCACGCCGTGGCGGCGGTACAGCTCCATGAAATCATAGGCCTGCAGGATCATGTAGTTGAATTCGAGGAAGGTCAGCGGCTGTTCGCGGTCCAGCCGCAGCTTGACGGAATCGAACGTCAGCATCCGGTTGATCGAGAAGTGGCGGCCGACCTCGCGCAGGAAGGGGATGTATTCCAGCCCGTCCAGCCAGTCGGCGTTGTTGATCATGATGGCGTCGGTCGGGCCGTCGCCGAAGGTCAGGAAGCGCTCGAACACCGCCTTGATGCTCGCCATGTTGGCGGCGATGTCGGCGTCCGACAGCAGCATCCGCGAGGTATCGCGCCCCGAGGGGTCGCCGATGCGGGTGGTGCCGCCGCCCATGATGACCACCGGCTTGTGGCCGCTCTGCTGCAGGTGGCGCAGCATCATGATCTGGGTGAGATGGCCGACATGCAGCGACGGGGCGGTGCAGTCGAAGCCGATATACGCCCGGATCGGCTCACGCGCGGCCAGGTCATCGAGGCCCTGGGCGTCGGTGAGCTGGTGGATGAAGCCGCGGGCTTCCAGGCGGGCGAGGAATTCGGAACGGAACGTCATGGGGCTACTCTCGATTTCAGGCTTCCGGCGCGATGGCCGACGGCGTATCACCGGGCCGGGCTGATAGCACGGGAACAGGGATGTGGGAAACGCCGCAATCGCCGTCGGGCTGATGTCCGGCACGTCCGCCGACGGCATCGATGCCGCGGTGGTGGAGACCGACGGTGCCGGCCATGTCCGGCCGCTCGCCTTTCACAGCCTCGGCTATACGCCCGACCAGCACCGGCGCATCCGTTCGGCGATGCGCCGGGCGATGGACCTGCCGGCGCCGGCGGACGATCCGCAGATCGACGCCGTGGCCGAGGAGCTGACCCATCTCCATGCCGAGGCGGTCAACGCGGCCCTGGCGGCGGCGTCGGTCAAGCCGGCGGAGGTTCAGGTCGTCGGGTTTCACGGCCAGACGGTGGCGCACCGGCCCGAGCGTGGCTGGACCTGGCAGATCGGCGACGGCGACCTGCTGGCGCGGCTCACCGGCATCGATGTGGTGGCGGACTTCCGCTCGCATGACGTCGCCGGTGGCGGACAGGGGGCACCGCTGGCGCCGGTGTTTCATCGCGCGCTGGCAACCGCCGCCCGGCTCGACCCGCCGGTGGCCTTCCTCAATCTCGGCGGCATCGGCAACGTCACCTGGATCGGCGATGGCGACGAGCACATCCTCGCCTTCGACACCGGGCCCGCCAATGCGCTGATCGATGACTGGATGCGCACCCATGCCGGCCAGCCCCATGACGCCGGCGGTCAGACCGCCGCCGCGGGCCGCGTCGACGACGCGGCATTGCGCGAATTGCTGGCAAATCCGTGGTTCGACGCCGCGCCGCCCAAATCGCTCGACCGCCAGTCGTTCAGCGCCGATCCGGTCGCCGGGCTGAACCTTGCCGACGGCGCCGCGACGCTCACGGCCTTTACCGCCGCCAGTGTGGCGCGCGCGCTGGCGCATCTTCCCGCCCCGCCACACCATTGGCTGGTGTGCGGCGGCGGGCGTCATAACGCGACCTTGATGCGGATGCTGGCCGAGCGGCTGGGGGATGTCCGCGCCGTCGAGGCGATCGGCTGGAATGGCGACGCCATCGAGGCGCAGGCATTCGCCTATATGGCGGCCCGCCACCTGCGCGGCCTGCCGATTTCCTTCCCCGGCACCACGGGCATCGACCGGCCGCGCACCGGCGGACGGCTGTTCCGGGCCTGATCGAGCCTGCTCAGGAAGGTCTGGTGGACCGGTCCTCAGTGGCCGGCGGACAGCCGCTTGTCGAGATAGCGGTTCACCGAGCCCATCAGCAGTTCCATTTCATTCTCGAAGAAATGGTTGGCGCCATCGACGGTGTCGTAATCGATGGTGATGTGTTTC
>CAUJIW010000085.1 GCA_963205175.1 Pseudomonadota bacterium | reverse complement strand
GGACATCCACGCCGGCGCCGTCATCGGTCTGGTTGTCGAGTCCCAGTGCCAGTATTACGCGCCGCTGGCCTTCCCCGACGCGGTCACCGCCGGGGTCCGGGTGGCGCGGCTGGGCAGCTCCAGCGTCCGCTACGAGATCGCCCTGTTCCGGGGCGACGACAACGAGGCGGCGGCCTTCGGCCACTTCGTGCATGTCTATGTCGACCGCGACAGCCGCCGGCCGGTGGCGCTGCCGGCACCGCTGCGCGCGGCGCTGGAGCGCCTGGCGATCTGAGGCCTGGCGCGGCCTGCGGGCGTTGCGGTGTTTCTCGGGCTGGACTCGCGGGCGGCACCTGTTTAAACGCTCGCCATGCAGCCCACAGAAACCATTCTCATCCTCGATTTCGGCTCCCAGGTGACGCAGCTGATTGCGCGGCGCGTGCGTGAGGCCGGGGTCTATTCCGAAGTCGTGCCCTTCCATCAGGGCGCCGCCGCCATGGAGCGGCTGCGGCCCAAGGGCATCATCCTCTCCGGTGGCCCGGCCTCGGTGCACGAGGGCGAGAGCCCCCGGGTGCCGGAGGCGATCTTCGCCGCAGGCCTGCCGATCTTCGGCATCTGCTATGGCGAGCAGGCCATCTGCGCCCAGCTCGGCGGTTCGGTGACGCCGTCCGACCACCGCGAGTTCGGCCGCGCCTTCCTCGACGTCAAGCAGGGCTGCGCGCTGTTCGAGGGCGTGTGGGCGCCGGGCGAGCGCCATCAGGTGTGGATGAGCCACGGCGACCGCGTCGACGCGCTGCCGGAAGGCTTCGCGGTGGTGGCGACGTCGGAAGGCGCGCCCTATGCCGCTATCGCCAACGAACTGAAGCGCATCTATGCCGTGCAGTTCCACCCCGAGGTGGTGCACACCCCCGATGGCGCCAAGCTGATCGCCAACTTTGTCCACAACGTGGTCGGCTGCCGGGGCGACTGGACCATGGCGTCGTTCCGCGAGACCAAGAAGGCGGAGATCCGCGCCCAGGTCGGCTCGGGCAAGGTGATCTGCGGCCTGTCCGGCGGCGTCGACTCGGCGGTGGCCGCGGTGCTGATCCACGAGGCGATCGGCGACCAGCTGACCTGCGTGTTCGTCGACCATGGCCTGATGCGGCTGGGCGAGGCCGAGCAGGTGGTCAGCCTGTTCCGCGAGCACTACCACATCCCGCTGGTGCATGTGGATGCCGCCGACCTGTTTCTCGGCGGCCTGGCCGGCGTCACCGACCCCGAGGCCAAGCGCAAGTTCATCGGCAAGACCTTCATCGACGTGTTCGAGGCGGAAGCCAGCAAGATCGGCGGCGCTGCGTTCCTCGCCCAGGGCACGCTCTACCCGGATGTCATCGAGAGCGTCTCCTTCACCGGCGGCCCGTCGGTGACGATCAAGAGCCACCACAATGTCGGCGGCCTGCCCGAGCGCATGAACATGCAGCTCGTCGAGCCGCTGCGCGAGCTGTTCAAGGACGAGGTGCGCGCGCTGGGCCGCGAGCTCGGCCTGCCGGACGTGTTCGTCGGCCGCCACCCCTTCCCGGGGCCGGGTCTGGCCATCCGCATCCCCGGCGAGGTGACGCGCGAGCGCTGCGACATCCTGCGCAAGGCCGACGCCGTTTATCTGGAGGAAATCCGCAAGGCCGGCCTTTATGATGCCATCTGGCAGGCCTTCGCCGTGCTGCTGCCGGTCAAGACGGTCGGCGTGATGGGCGACGGGCGGACCTACGACAGCGTCTGCGCGTTGCGCGCCGTCACCTCGACGGACGGCATGACCGCCGACATCTACCCGTTCGACGCCGCCTTCCTGAGCCGCGTCGCCACCCGCATCGTCAACGAGGTGCGGGGCATCAACCGGGTCGTCTACGACTATACCTCCAAGCCCCCCGGCACCATCGAGTGGGAATGAGCCGTCAGTGAGCGCCGCACGCCATGATCGCGGCGGCATGACCGTGCGGCCGATCCTGCGCTGGCCCGATCCGCTGCTGCGCACCCCTGCTGCCGCAGTGACGACGTTCGACGCCGACCTGCGGGCGCTCGCCGATGATCTGCTGGAGACCATGCGCGCAGCGCCGGGTGTCGGCATCACCGCGCCGCATGTCGGCGTGCTCGCCCGTCTGGTGGTGCTGGAGCTGCCCGACGATCCGCTGGGCGTGCGAGTGTACGTCAATCCGCGCGTGGTGTGGGCCGCCGACGAGCAGGGCCGCCACGAGGAGGGCAGCGTGTCGTTGCCCGGCGTCACCGCCGAGGTGACGCGGCCTTTGTCGGTGCGCATCGCCTACCAGGATCTCGCCGGCACCGCGCATACCCAGGCGGCCGACGGCTTTCTGGCGGTCTGCCTGCAGCACGAGATCGACCAGCTCGACGGCATCTTCTGGACCCAGCGGCTTTCCCGCCTCAAGCGCGACCAGGTGATGCGCCGCTTCGACAAGCTCGCCCGGCAGGGGCAGGCCTGAGCGGACTGGGGCCTGAGCGGACTGGGGCCTGAACAGACTGGTGATCTGGGCGGATCGGCTTACCGGCTCACCAGCGCCAGCACCCGCAGCGGGCTGCCCGAACCGTCGCGGATCTTCAGCGGTGCCGCGACGATGACGGCGCCGGTAGCCGGCAGCCGGTCGAGATTTTCGAGGCACTGCAGGCCATAGCGGCCGGCGCCGTGCAGCAGCGTGTGCGCGGGGTAGGGCGGCTCCAGCAGGTGTGCCTGACCGGCGTCGGTGCCGATGGTCTCGACGCCGAAACCCAGCACGTCGCGCTCCTCGACCAGGTAGCGCACGGCCGCCGTCGACGGCCCCGGCGTGTGGGCACCGTCCTCGCGGCGGTTGGTGTAGGCCTCCACGTCGCGCTTCGACCAGTCGGTGCGCAACAGCACCCAGCTTTTCGCCGGAATGGCGCCGTGCCGCGCTTCCCAGGCCTTGATGTGTTCGACCTCCAGCAGGAAGTCCGGGTCGGCGGCGGCCTCGGCCGAGCAGTCGATCACCACCGCCGGCGCCACGAAGTCGCGCGGCGCCAGCCGGTCGACGCTGTTGTCGGCCAGATCCTTGCCGGTGACCCAGTGGACCGGCGCGTCGAAGTGGGTGCCGGTGTGCTCGCAGACGGTGAAGTTGCTCCAGTACCAGGCGACGCCGCGCTCGTCGTAGCGGGAGATTTCCTGCCGCGAGAAGGGGGCGCACTGGCCGAAGTTGGGTGGCAGCATCAGCACCGGCGTGTCTTCCGAAAGCGTCTGCGTGAGATCGATCACCTCGATCGCGCCCGAGGCGATGGACGCCGCGAAACTGGCCAGCGTGTCTGCGGACGATGCTGTCATCTTGGTCTCCCCTACCTGCCCGATGGCGAAAAGGTGGCCGTTTAAATTTGCAAATGCAAGTAAAACCTCTGACGTCCAGCGCAGGCGGTCGGGGCCGGTATCATGACGTCATGCCAGCAGCAGTTCGTCGTCGTGCGCGGCGGCGAGGAAGGCCACCATGCCGGCGGTCTCCACGCCCTCCGGCAGCAGGTTCGCCGTGATATGGCAAAGATGCAGGCCGGACGGGCAGGCCATGATCGGGATGCCGAGTTCGCGCGCGGTCACCAGCAGGTCGGCCAGCGTGGGAATACCGGCGGCCGCCAGCGGTTCGTCGCCGCGCCACTTGCGGTGCGGCTCCAGCGCCGCCACCGACTCGCCGTGGAAGAACAGCCTGACCGGGCGGCCCATGGCGCCGGCGGCGCAGGCAAGGCTGAGGCCGGCGTGCAGGCGTGCGTGCGCCAGTTCGCTGAACACCAGCGCCAGACCATTCCGGTGCCGGGACTTGGGGTTAGGCGTCGTCATGGCTCATCTCCCGCCACAGGCCGGGCAGCCGGGATCCTTCGGCAGCCCGATGTCCCGCATGCGACTCGCCAGCGCATCATAGAGCAGAAGCCGCCCCGCCATAGAGGGCCCGAAGCCGATAATTTCACGCAGCACTTCCAGCGCCTGCAACGAGCCCATGACGCCGGTGAGCGCGCCCAGCACGCCGGCCTGGGCGCAGGTGCGCTCCTGCCCCGCCGGGGCCTCCGGCAGGAAGCAGCGGTAGCAGGGCTTGTCGGGCTCGTAGCCGCGAAACACCGCCAGCTGGCCCTCGAACGGGCCGACGGCGGCCGAGACCAGCGGCGTGCGCTGGGCCAGGCAGGCATCGGCGACGGCAAAGCGGGTGGCAAAGCTGTCGGAGCCGTCGGCCACCACGTCGTAGCCGGCGATGATCCCGGCGGCGTTGCCGGCGTCCAGCCGCAGCGCATGGCGCACCACGGTGACGTCGGGGTTCAGCCGGGTGAGGGCGTCGGCGGCGCTGTCCACCTTCGGCCGGCCGATGTCCGGCGTGCCGTGCAGCACCTGGCGTTGCAGGTTGGAGAGGTCGACCACATCGTCGTCGACGACGCCCAGCGTGCCGACACCGGCGGCGGCAAGATACTGCAGACAGGGGCTGCCCAGTCCGCCGGCGCCGATCACCAGCACGCGGGCGGCGCGCAGCTTGCGCTGGCCGGTGCCGCCGACCTCGCGCAGCACGATGTGGCGCGCGTAGCGCTCCAGTTGCTCGTCGGTGAGCGTGCTCACACGCCGGTGGAGCCGAAGCCGCCGACGCCACGCCCGGTGGCCGGCAGTTCGCTCACCTCGCGCCACAGGCCGCGTGTCACCGGCGCGATGACCATCTGGGCGATGCGCATGCCGCGGGTGATGGTGATGGGGGCGCCGCCGAGGTTGATCAGGATCGCCTTCACTTCACCGCGATAGTCGCTGTCCACCGTGCCCGGCGCGTTGGCGACGGTCAGGCCCTGCTTCAGCGCCAGGCCGGAGCGCGGGCGGATCTGGGCCTCGAAACCTTCCGGCAGGGCGATGGCCAGCCCCGTGGCCACCGCTTGGCGCTCGCCCGGCGCCAGCACGATGTCGGCGTCGATCGCCGCCAGCAGGTCCATGCCGGCGGCACCCGAGGTCTCGTAGCCCGGCAGCGGCAGGTCGGCGCCATGGGCGAGGCGGGTCACGGCAATTTCCACGTTAGCGGTCGAGAGCATCGGCAATCCGTTCGGCAATGTTGCGGGCGACCGCGCTTTTGGCGAGGGTCGGCCAGGTTTCGACGCCATCCGGCGTCACGAGATGAATGGTGTTGGCATCCCCGCCCATGACGCCGGTCTCCGGCGCCACGTCGTTGGCGACGATCCAGTCGCAGCCCTTTTTCTGCCGCTTGGCCTGGGCGTGCTCGATGACCTTCTCGGTCTCGGCGGCGAAACCCACCACCAGGCGCGGGCGGTTGGTCGCCCGGCACAGCCCGGCCAGAATGTCGGGGTTCTCGATCAGCCGCAGCGCCGGCGGTTCGCCGCCCTGCTTCTTCACCTTCTGCGCCGCCGCCTCGACCCGCCAGTCGGCGACCGCCGCCACGCACACCGCGACATCGGCCGGCAGGGCGGCGGCACAGGCGGCCTCCATGTCCAGCGCGGTCTCGACATCGACGCGGGTGACACCGGCCGGCGCCGCCAGTCCGGTGGGGCCGGACACCAGCGTCACCGTGGCGCCCAGCGCCGCCAGCTCGGCGGCGATGGCATAGCCCTGCTTGCCCGAGGAGCGGTTGGCGATGTAGCGCCCCGGGTCGATCGGCTCGTGGGTCGGCCCGGCGGTCACCAGCACGTGCACGCCGGCCAGCCGGGTGCCGCGGCCCAATTGTGCGGCGATGGCCTGCACAATGTCCGGCACTTCCGGCAGCCGGCCGGGGCCGAACTCGCCACACGCCATCGGGCCGGACGCCGGTTCAAGCACTGCCACGCCGTCGGCGCGCAGCTGGGCGATGCTGCGCCGGGTGGCCGGATGCTGCCACATCCGCACGTTCATCGCCGGCACCGCCAGCACCGGCTTGTCGGTGGCCAGCAGCGCCGTCGTCGCCAGGTCGCCGGCGAGACCGGCGGCCATCTTGGCCAGCAGGTCGGCGGTGGCGGGGCAGACCACCAGCAGGTCAGCCAGGCGGCTGAGCTGGATGTGGCCCATCTCGGTCTCGTCCTTGAGGCTGAACAGGTCGGTGAACACCGGCTGCTCGCTCAGCGCGGCCAGCGACATCGGCGTGACGAACTGCGCGCCGCCCTCGGTCAGCACGCAGCGCACCGTGGCGCCGCGCTCGCGCAGCCGGCGGATCAGCTCCAGCGTCTTGTAGGCGGCAATGCCGCCGCCGACGATGAGCAGGATGGATTTGCCCTCGAACATGGCCATGGTCATAGCCTGCCCGCCCTAAAGAAGCCAGCCGAGGCCCAGCCCGGCGGCAAGTCCGCCGGCCAGCGTCAGCAGCCACCACGGGAAGGGTCGCGCCGGGTCTTCCGGCAGCGGCGGCGCCGGCGGGGCCGCGCCGGGGTTGGGGACGCGCGCCATCAGCCGCCGGGCGATGTCCGGCAGGGTGCGCACGTCGCGCACCAGGCGGATCAGCGAGTCGGCGACCCGCGCCTCGGGGCCGAGTTCGTCGCGCATCCACTCGGCGATGAACGGCTCGGCGATCTCCCACATGTTGGCCTCGGGATCGAGGGTGACGGCCAGCCCCTCCACCATCACCAGCGTCTTTTGCAGCAGCAGCAGGTGCGGCTGGGTCTGCATGTCGAACAGCCGGGTGATGGCGAACAGCTGCTCCAGCAGCCGGCCGACCGAAATGTCCTTCACCGGCTTGCCGAGAATGGGGTCGCCCACCGCGCGCAGGGCGGTCGCGAATTCCTCCACCGAATGATGCGCCGGCACATAGCCCGCCTCGAAGTGGATCTCCGCCACGCGGGCGTAATTGCGGGTCAGCAGGCCGTAGAGGATTTCCGCCAGATAGCGCCGGCCCAGCCGGTCGAGCCGGCCCATGATGCCGAAATCCACCACCGCCAGCCGGCCGGCGTCGTCGACGAACAGGTTGCCGTGGTGGAAGTCGGCGTGGAAATAGCCATCGACGATGGCCTGGCGCAGGAACACCGAGACGGCGACCCGGGCGAGTTTGGCGCAATCATGCCCGCTGGCGCGCACGCGCTCGATGTCGGTGAGCGGAATGCCGTCGATCCAGTCGATGGTCAGCACCCGCCGGGTGGTGCGTTCCCAGTCCACCGTCGGCACCCGGTAGTCGGCGATGCCGTCCATCCGGGCGGCCAGCTCGGCGGCGCTGGCGGCTTCCAGCCGCAGGTCGAGCTCGCGGTTGATCCAGTGGCGGAACATCTCGACGACGACGCGCGGCCGCAGCCGGGCCAGCTCGCCGCCCAGTTTCTCGCCCAGCCGCGCCGCCCAGGCGTAGGTGGTGATGGCATCCGCCACCATCGCCTCGACGTCCGGGCGCAGCACCTTCACCGCCACCGTGCGGCCATCGGTGGTCACCGCCTTGTGCACCTGGGCGATGGAGGCCGCGCCCACGGGCGTCGGCTCGATGTGGCTGAAGAACTGCGCGATCGGCCCGCCCAGCTCCCGCTCGATGGTGGCCCTGGCCTGGGAGAAGGGGAAGGGCGGCAGCTTGTCCTGCAACCGCTGCAGGTCGCGCGCGCCCTCGACGCCGATCAGGTCCGGCCGGGTCGCCAGCGCCTGGCCGAGCTTGATCGCCGCCGGGCCGATCGCCTCGAAGGCGTGGGCATAGTGCGGCGTCGCCGGGGTGCGGACGCCCAGCCGGGCCAGCCGGGCGCCCAGCCGCAGCAGCGGCGGCGCGTCGGTGGCGGCCTCGAACGGGCGCAGCACGCCGTGCCGGCCCAGTGTGCGGCCCCAGCGGGCCATGCGCCAGAGGTGGGTGAGGGTGCTCGCCAAGTCAGATCTTCCAGCCGGAATGGATGGCGACCACGCCGCCCAGCAGCAGCTCGTGGCGCACATTGGCGAAGCCGGCCTCGCGAATCATCTGCGCGAAACGCGGCGCGGGCGGGAAGCGGCGGATACTCTCCACCAGATACTGGTAGGCCTCGCGGTCGCGCGCGACGATCTCGCCCAGCCGGGGCACCACCTTCATCGAATACCATTCATAGACGTCGGCCAGGCCGGGCAGCTCGACGTGGCTGAATTCCAGGCAGTAGAAGCGCCCGCCCACCTTGAGCACCCGATGCGCCTCGCGCAGGGCTGCCGGAATGTCGGTGACGTTGCGGATGCCGAAGGCGATCGTATAGGCGTTGAACCGCGCGTCGGCGAAGCTCAGCGTCTCGGCGTTCTGCTCCTGCCATTCCAGTCCGGCGATGTGGCGTTCCTCGGCGCGCTTGCGGCCGACCTCCAGCATGGCGGGGTTGATGTCGGCGACCGTCACCTGGGCCCCGCGCGCGGCCATGCGGAAGGCGATGTCGCCGGTGCCGCCGGCCATGTCGAGAATATGCTCGCCGGCGCGCGGGCGCACCTTGGCGACGAAATGATCCTTCCACAGCCGGTGCAGACCGCCCGACATCAGGTCGTTCATCAGGTCGTAGCGGCTGGCGACGCGGCGGAACACCGAGCCGACCCGCGCGGTCTTCTCTTCGGGGTCGACCCACTGGTAGCCGTAGGAAACCTTGTCGTTCATCTGCCGCCCGCCCTTTTGCGCCCGGTATGCCGCGACCGCGCGTCCGATAAAGCGCCTTCTCTAGAGGAGGCTTGCGAAGCACGCAATTCCACGCCATTGCCGCAGTGTCCGGATGCGCGAGGGATCATGCCTGAACTGCCCGAGGTCGAAACCGTCTGCCGTGGCATGGCCGGCGTGCTGGAAGGGCGACGCATCGCCCGCGTCGAGCTGCGCCGCCCGGATCTGCGCCGGCCGATCCCCGCCGACCTGCCGGCGCGACTCACCGGCGCGCGGGTCACCCATGTCGACCGGCGGGCCAAATACGGCCTCGTCCACACCGACCGCGGTGACGTGGCCATTCTCCACCTCGGCATGTCCGGCCGTATCCGCCTCGATCCGGACGGGGACGAAAAGCACGACCATGTGCTGATCGTCACCGACGACGGCCACCGGCTGGCCTTCAACGACCCACGCCGCTTCGGCAGTCTGGACATCGCCCGCGAGGACGCGCTGGAGGCGCACCCGCTGTTCGCGCATCTGGGGCCGGAGCCGCTGGGCAACGGCTTCAACGCCGCGACGCTGGCCGCCGCGCTGAAGGATCGCCGCAGCCCGATCAAGGCGGCGCTGCTCGACCAGACAGTGGTGGCGGGGTTGGGCAACATCTATGTCTGCGAGGCGTTGCACCAGGCCGGCATCAGCCCGACCCGGCTGGCCGGCAGCCTGACACGGCCGCGGATCGACAAGCTGGTGAGGGCGATTCGCGACGTGCTGGCGCGCGCCATTGCCTCGGGCGGCTCGTCGTTGCGCGATTATGCACAAGTGAATGGTGAACTTGGCTATTTCCAGCACCAGTGGCGGGTTTATGGGCGAGAGGGCGCGCCGTGTCCGGTCTGTGCCACGCCGGTGCGCCGGATGGTGCAGGCGGGTCGCTCGACCTTCTACTGTCCCGTCTGCCAGAAAGCATGAGGCCGACCATGAGGAAGTATCTGCTGTGCCTGTGGCTGCTGGCGGCGGCGCCGCTGATCGACGAGTTCGACCTGCCGCTGATGCCGGGACTCGCCGAGCAGGCCGATGCCCGCATGAGCTTCGACAAGGCCGAGGGGCGAATCGTCGAGACCTTGCTGGAAGGACAGGTGCCGATGCAGGCGGCGATGGACTATTACGCCAGTGCGCTGCCGGGGCTGGGCTGGACGCGCGCCGATGGCGGCCGGATGGCGGATCGCCAGGTCTATGTGCGCGGCAGCGACCGGCTGATCGTTGATTTTGCCCACAAGGCGGGGGTGACCCGGGTCCGGCTGCTGCTGGAGCCGGATGAGCCCCGCCATTAAGAACCATCGGATTCAAGGCCAGATTCAAAGGAGGACCCAATGAGCTACAACACCCTGATCGTCGAGACCCATGGCGCGGTGGGCCTGATCCGCATGAACCGCCCCGAGGCGCTCAACGCGCTGTCATTCGAGCTGACGTCCGAACTGACCGAGGCGCTCAAGGCGCTGGATGCCGACGATGCCATCGGCTGCATCGTGCTCACCGGCTCGGAAAAGGCCTTCGCGGCCGGTGCCGACATCAAGGAGATGGCGACCAAGAACTTCTCCGACGTCTATCTGGAGGACTTCATCACCGCCACGTGGGAGCAGCTCACCCGCACCCGCAAGCCGGTGATCGCGGCAGTGAACGGCTATGCGCTGGGCGGCGGCTGCGAGTTCGCCATGATGTGCGACATGATGTTCGTCGGCGAGAAGGCGAAGTTCGCCCAGCCGGAGATCAAGCTCGGCGTCACCCCGGGCGCCGGCGGCACCCAGCGGCTGACCCGGTTCATCGGCAAGGCCAAGGCGATGGACATGAACCTGACCGGCCGGATGATCGACGCCGACGAGGCGGTGGCCTGCGGCCTGGCCTCGCGCAAGTTCCCCGTCGAAACGCTGGTGGAGGAAACACTGAAGGTCGCCGCCGAGATCGCCGCCTATTCGCGGCCCACCGTGCTGGCGGTCAAGGAGGCGGTCAATCGCTCCTACGAGACGACGCTGGCCGAAGGCGTGCGCTTCGAGCGCCGGCTGTTCCACGGGATGTTCGGCACCGAGGACCAGAAGGAAGGCATGGCCGCCTTCATCGAGAAGCGGCCGGCGAACTTCAAGAACCGCTGACATCAGTTGACCGGGAGCGCGGCTTCTGCCATAAGCCGCGCTCTCGCGTCGGGCTCTGTCCGGCGCCGTGGGTTATTATTGGCTTCAAGGACCGAACATGGCCAACTCTCCGCAGGCGCGCAAGCGCATCCGCCGCAACGACCGTCGCGCCGACATCAACAAGGCGCGCGTCAGCCGCATCCGTACCTTCGTGAAGAAGGTCGAGTCCGCTCTCGCCGCGGGTCAGAAGGATGTTGCCGAGTCGGCGCTGAAGGCGGCGACGCCGGAACTGCAGCGTGGCGTCAGCAAGGGCGTGCTGCACAAGAACACCGTCGCCCGCAAGATTTCCCGCCTGACCGCCCGCCTGCGCGCGCTGGCGTAAGGACGCGCGCCAGGCTGGCGTGCCGGCCGGGACCAAGGCCCCGTTTTCGTTGGAAGCGGGGCCTTTTGCATGCCTCCGCCCCGCCCTGACGGGGCGCGAATCGACCTGTCACGGGTCTGCAAAAAAATCATCATCTTAGGCGTCTGGCGGCCGCTCCGCCGTGGTGAGTGTCAATCAATTTATTTGCCGACGCGAGTAATCCTTGGCCTTGTTCACCACCAGTCCGCTGGCTAGACTCCCGGACACTCAAGATTTCATTCAGTCCATCTTCGTAAAGTTACAGAAAAAGATGAAAACGGCGACGCTTTCGACTGTATTTTACGTTAATCGGGCGACACCTCCTTGGTGTCGGTCAGGATTGAGTTGAGATTCTGACCGCCGTTGTCTCCGGCACTTGGGACAGATTTTCACGTGACGAATTGGCTGTAGCGATCCCGCTTCGGAGGGGTCACCGGGCATTTGGTCGGCGTTACGGCGGCGGATCGCGCAGGGGCGGCGCGGCTGATCGCCCAGACCGCTTGAAGACTGCTGTGTGAGGGGCTGAATGACTGGGGAAATGCGAGCGCCGGCGGCACCGATCACTGACCCGTGGCAGACGATTCGCAGCGTGCTGCGGGCGGAGTTCGGCGAGCGGACGTTCGAGAGCTGGCTCAAGCCGCTGTCGCTGGTGCGCGTGGATGGCGACGAGGTGGTGCTCGGTCTGCCTACCCACTTCATGTGTGACTGGGTGAAGAATCACTTCGCCGAACGCCTGCGCGCGTTGTGGGCATGTCATGCCCCGGGCGTGCGGTCGCTGCGCCTGATCGTCACCCAGGCCGCGCGCGCCGAGTCGGCGCCGTTGCTCACGGTTGTCCCCTCTACCCCGGCCATCGACACCGGCGATGACGCCGAACTGGGCGCGCGCCTTGAGGAACGCTTCACCTTTGATCGCTTCGTTGTCGGCAAGTCCAACGAGTTCGCCTACAACGCCGCCCGCCGCATGGCCGAGGGCGGGCCGCTCAATTTCAATCCGCTTTTCCTCCACGGTGGTGTCGGGCTCGGCAAGACCCACCTGATGCACGCCATTGGCTGGGCGGTGCGTCAGGCCAAGGCGGACGCCAAGGTCGTCTATCTGTCGGCGGAAAAATTCATGGTCGCCTTCCTGGCGGCGCTGCGCCACAAGGACACCATCTCCTTCAAGCAGCGGTTTCGCAGCGTCGACGTGCTGATGATCGACGACGTGCAGTTCATCGCCGGCAAGGAATCGACCCAGGAAGAGTTCTTCCACACCATGAATGCGCTGATCGAGGACGGCAAGCGGCTGGTGATCTCCGCCGACCGCAGCCCCTATGATCTGGAAGGCATCGAGGAGCGGGTGCGCTCGCGCCTGCAGTGGGGTCTGGTCGCCGACATCAACCCGACCGACTACGAGCTGCGGCTGAACATCCTGCATGCCAAGTCGGAGGCGATGCCGGGTGTCACCATGCCGGCCGACGTGCTGGATTTCCTGGCGCGGCGAATCACCTCCAACGTCCGCGAGCTGGAAGGCGCGCTCAATCGCGTGGCGGCGCACGCCTCGCTGATCGGCCACCCGATCACGCTGGACTTCGCCCGTCAGGTGCTGGCCGATGTGCTGCGCGCCAACGACCGCAAGATCACCATCGACGACATCCAGCGCAAGGTGGCGGATTATTACAAGCTGAAGCTGGCCGATCTGCTGTCGGCCCGGCGGGCCCGCGACATCGCCCGGCCGCGTCAGGTCGCCATGTATCTCGCCAAGCGCTACACGCCGCGCTCGCTGCCGGAGATCGGCCGCAAGTTCGGTGGCCGCGACCACACCACGGTGATGCACGCGGTCAAGCGCATCGAGGAACTGAAGTCGACCGACAGCGAGCTGGAGGCCGACATCGACCGGCTGTCGCGGCTGATCGACGGCTGAAGCATCGGGGGCAGGGCATGAGCGTGTCTTCACCCCCCGCGCCACCCGTCGCCGCCGTGCGGGATGTGCCGCTGCTCCAGCGCGGTGTGCTGCTGGCCTCCGTCCTCGGTGGGCTGGCCTACCTGCTGTTCATTCCCGCCGGTCACATTCCGGCCCAAGCCTGGATAAAGGGCAGTGGCGTCGGCCTGCTGACCCTGTTCGCGCTGCTGGGCCTTGTGTCATCGGCGCGCGCGCGCCTTGATCGCCTGCTGCTGGTGCTGGGGCTCGCCTTGTGCACCGGCGGCGACGTACTGCTGGTGGTGGTGCCGGGGTTGGCGGCGGGGCTGGGCAGTTTCCTCGTCGGTCACCTGTTTCTCATCGCGCTGTTCCGGCGCCATCGCGGCCAGCCGCTGGCCGGCTGGCGTCGCGGCCTGCTGGTGCTGGTGCTGACGCTGGCCGTCGTCGGCCTGGTGCTGGTGGCGCCACGCGCCGGCGACCTGATGATTCCGGTGGTCGTTTATACGCTGGTGCTCACGGCCATGGCGGTGACGGCGATGGGCAGCCGGCTGCACGCGTGGCTTGTCGGCGTCGGTGGGGTGCTGTTCGTCATTTCCGATTCCATTCTCAGTCTGCGTGTGTTCGGCCTGCTGCCATCGGGGCTCGGGGTGCTGCCAGGGCTTGCGGTGTGGGCGACCTATTATCTGGCGATGCTGGCGATCGCGCTGGGGGCCTCGCGCGGGCTCGACCGCGCAAGCTGACGACGCGCGGGCTCGACCGCGCCGGCTGAGCTGCGTATAGCCGAAAGCGTGGATGCCCTGTTCGCCCGATTGCCGGCTCATGCGCGCGGCCCCGCCTACATGGTGGTGTCCTGTCTGGCGTTCGCCAGCATGTGGGGGGCGATCCGCTGGGCCAGCGAGACGCTCAATCCGTTCATCATCGTGTTCTATCGCAACCTGCTGGGTTCGTTGCTGATCATGCCGATGCTGGTGTCGGGTCGCGGCGCCATGCTCAAGACGGCGCGGCTGGGGACGCATGTCCGCCGGGCGACGTCGGGCGTGGTGGCGACCTTCGCCACCTTTTACGCGATATCCCATGCGCCGCTGGCCACCGCGATGGCGATCAGCAATACCACGCCGCTCATCGCCACCCTGGGGGCCGCCCTGTTTCTTGGCGAGCGGTTGCGCTGGCGGCGGACAACCGCGCTGGTCATCGGCTTTGTCGGCATGCTGGTCGTGGTGCGTCCGGGCCAGTTGCCGATGACGCCCGGTATCCTCGCGGCGATGGTGGCGGCCATCGCCACTGCCTTCTCGATCGTCGCCATCAAGGAACTGACCCGCACGGAAAGTCCGCGTTCGGTGGTGGCCTTTTCCTTCCTGCTGATGTTGCCGCCATCGCTGCTGGCCGCCCTGCCATTCTGGCGGTGGCCGACAGTGCCGGAGCTTGGCATCCTGCTATTGATCGCCAGTCTTGCCACCCTTGGCCAGTCGACTCTGGTTCGCGCGTTTCAACATGCCGAGGCGACCGCCGTGCTGCCTTATGATTTCGTCCGCTTTGGCACGGTGGTGCTGATCGGCGCGCTGGCGTTTGGCGAGCCGATTGACGGATATACGCTGCTGGGCGGCAGCCTCATTCTCATCGTCACCATCTATCTGGCGCACCGCGAGGCGGTTGCCGCCCGTGTCGTCAAACCGGCGAGCAGTCCGCGCGATGCCTGAGCGTCCCGCCTTCTGGTCCCGCGTGCGCGGCTGGTTTGGCCGGCGTGCGCCAGCGCGACCTGACGCGGGGGGCGGTCCGTCGCAGCCGATGCTGGTGTTCACCGACACCCATCTGGTGCTGGCCTGGCCCGAACGCGGCGAGGAGGCTCTGGCCTGGGACGACATCGACCAGATCGCGCTGCGCACCAGTGACGGCCGGTCGTCGATGGATGGGATGCATATCTATGTCATCGGCGGCCGTCAGCGGCTGGTGGTGCCGTCGGGGATGGCGGGCGGGCGCGATCTGCTGGCGCTCATCGAAACGCTGGAG
Source organism: Pseudomonadota bacterium (assembly GCA_963205175.1). GTDB lineage: Bacteria > Pseudomonadota > Alphaproteobacteria > Sphingomonadales > Sphingomonadaceae > CAUJIW01. The sequence goes on along the minus strand of CAUJIW010000085.1, from coordinate 2,449 downwards.
ACCCGCGACGTGACCGCCCTGGACGCCGCCCGTGCCGCCACTGGTGACGGCTGGTATGTGGTCTGGCGGCGTAACAGTTGTTGAAAGCAAGCGGATCTGGGCGCTTATAGTCGCAACTCAGACGGATCGAACGTCCGATGGTCGCAAGATGCGCGATCGTTCATTCTTCGTTAATGGTTGCATGGGGAAGAATAATCTTGCTATGCGGCGCTCCTCTTTGGCGAGAGGATGGTCATATTTTCTTGTTTTCTGGTTGCAGGTGAGGGGTCGAATGCGACTGGTGGCGATGTTACCTATTCTGTGCGCGGTTATGGTCGGTTCGGTGCAGGCGCAGGGTGCGCATGGTTCCGTGAGTGCCGCCGGGACGCCCAGCATCAATATGCTGTTGCACCAGTCACCGCAGTTCTCGACGATGAGCCGGCTGGTCGATGCCTCGGGACTGGCCATCATGTTCAATGGTCGCGGACCCTTCCTGCTGTTCGCGCCGACCGACGCGGCATTCGCCCGTCAGTCCCCCGCACTGGTGAACGATCTGCTGCTGCCCGAGAACAAGTCGAAACTGATGGCCTTCGTGGTCAGCCATGTGTTGCCGGGAGCGGTCGACGTACGGTCGCCCCGCCAGACTGCGCTCGGCATGACCCTGGGGGGTACCCATGTCAGTTTCGATCCCGCTGACGGCGGCCGGGTCAACGGCGCACCCCTGTCCGGTTCGGCGATCCTGGTCGCCAACGGCGTGGTGCAGCCGATCGACGCGGTGATCGGGCGCCCCTGAACGGCCAGGGTGGCTGACCGCTTGTCCAACGGCTGATTGACTCGCGGCCCTCTCCTGCGTATCGCGCAGGCCCAGACCCTGAACGCTCCTGGTTGTCGCGACCGAAAGCGATCAGGCTATAGCCGTGTCGTTGGTCGACCGACCGCGCCAGCTCCCGAGAGGCCTTATCGTCATGTCCAGCCCTGCCGGCCATCCCTCGGCGAACCGCCGCACGTTCGCCGTGATCTCCCACCCCGACGCCGGCAAGACCACGCTGACGGAAAAGCTGCTGCTGATGGGCGGCGCCATCCAGCTGGCCGGCGAGGTCAAGGCCAAGCGCAACCGCACCCACACCCGCTCCGACTGGATGGGCATCGAGCGCGAGCGCGGCATTTCCGTCGTCACCTCGGTGATGACGTTCGAATATGGCGGTTGCGTCTTCAACCTGCTCGACACGCCGGGCCACGAGGACTTCTCGGAAGACACCTACCGGACCCTGACCGCGGTCGACAGCGCGGTGATGGTGATCGACGCCGCCAAGGGCATCGAGGCGCGGACCCGCAAGCTGTTCGAGGTCTGCCGGCTGCGCAACATCCCCATCATCACCTTCATCAACAAGCTGGACCGCGAGGCCCGGGCGCCGTTCGAGCTGCTGGACGAGATCGAGAGCGTGCTCCAGCTCGACATCGCGCCGATGACCTGGCCGCTGGGCAGCGGCCGCAGTTTCGCCGGCACCTACGACATCCGCCGCCGGCAGGTGCGCCGGCTCGATGTCGAGGGCGCGCCGACCCCGGTCGCCGGGCCGGAGGATCCGCTGATCGACAGCCTGCTCCCCGAGCCGGGCGCGGCGGACGCCTGGCGCGAGGAAGTGATGCTCGCCCAGGAGGCCTACCAGACCTTCGATCTCGCCCGCTTCCGCCATGGCGACCAGACGCCGGTGTTCTTCGGCTCCGCCCTGCGCAACTTCGGCGTCACCGACCTGATCGACGGCCTGGCCGAATTCGCGCCCAGCCCGCGGCCGCAGGAAACGGCGGCGCGCGAGGTCAGGGCGGAGGAGCCGGCGATGGCCGGCTTCGTGTTCAAGATCCAGGCCAACATGGACCCCAATCACCGCGACCGCATGGCCTTCTTCCGGGTCTGTTCGGGCAGGCTGACGCGCGGCATGAAGGCGCGGCTGGTGCGGACCGGCAAGCCGATGAGCCTGAACACGCCGCAGTTTTTCTTCGCCCAGGATCGCAGCCTCGCCGAGGAGGCCTACGCTGGCGACGTGGTCGGCATCCCCAACCACGGCACCTTGCGCATTGGCGATACGCTCACCGAAGGCGAGAACCTGGTGTTCCGCGGCGTGCCCAGCTTCGCGCCGGAAATCCTGCGCCGCATCAAGCTCTCCGACGCCATGAAGGCCAAGAAGCTGCGCGAGGCGCTGCAGCAGATGGCCGAGGAAGGCGTGGTGCAGCTGTTCGTGCCGCGCGATGGCTCCGGCGCCATGGTCGGCGTTGTCGGCGCGCTGCAGCTCGACGTGCTGGCCGAGCGGCTGAAGGGTGAATACGGCCTCGATGTCAGCTACGAGACCTCGCGCTTCTCGCTGTGCCGCTGGATCGAGGCGGACGACAAGGCGGAGCTGGAGCGCTTCATCGACAGCCATGGCTCATCGATCGCCGACGATCTCGACGGTGCGCCGGTGTTTCTCGCTGAAAG
>CAUJIW010000084.1 GCA_963205175.1 Pseudomonadota bacterium | reverse complement strand
CAGCCCAGCCGTCCCGTCGATCTGGCGGCACAGCTGCAGGCGCCGGTCCTCGGTCTCTATGGCGCGCTGGATCGCGGCATCCCACTTGCCGATGTCGAGCAGATGCGCCAGCGCCTGATCGCGGCACGGTCACCCTCGACGATCACCGTCTATGACGGCGCCGACCACGGCTTCCTCGCCGACTACCGGCCGAGCTACAACGCCACGGCCGCCGCCGCCGGCTGGGCGGCGGCGCTGGCGTGGTTCAAGGAACGACTGTAACGCTGCCGGGCGCCGCGCCGGCCGGACCTCACTCCGGGCCGACCTGCAGCAGCAGCTTGCCGGTGTTGCCGCCGGAGTAAAGCTCGCGCACGGTGGCGATGGCATTTTCCAGCCCGTGGCGGACATCGACGCGGACCTTGAGCCTGCCTTGCGCCAGCCATTTGCCGAGGTCGGCGATGCACTCGGCGATGCGCGGCAGAAAATCGAGCACAATGAAGCCCTGCACCTTGATGCGACGCATCAGGATCAACGGCCAGGTGCGCGGCCCCGGCGCCGGCTCGGTGTCGTTGTAGGTGGAGATCAGTCCGCACAGCGGCATGCGGCTGTAATTGTTCATCCGCTGCATCACCGCTTCCATGATCTCGCCGCCGACATTCTCGAAATTGACGTCGATGCCGTTGGGGCACAGTTCGTCAAGACGGGCGCCGACATTCTCGCGCTTGTAGTTGATGGCGCCATCGAAGCCGAGTTCCTCGGTGATCCAGCGGCACTTGCCGTCGGAGCCGGCAATGCCGATCACCCGGCAACCCTTGATCTTGGCGATCTGCCCGACCAGGCTGCCGACCGCGCCGGCGGCGGCCGACACCACCACTGTCTCGCCGGGCTTGGGCTGGCCGATATCGAGCAGGCCGAAATAGGCGGTGGGACCGATCAGCGAAAACAGGCCGAACTGCACCGCCAGCGGCACGCCCGGCGCCGGCGGCATCGGGCTCAGCATGCTGCCGTCGGAGACGAAATAGTCGGCCCAGCCGCCGAGCCCCGACACCGTGTCACCGACCTTGAAACGAGGATTGCGTGATTCAACGACCACGCCGGCGACCCCGCCGCGCATGATGTCGCCGATCTCGACCGGCGGCATGTACTGGTCCATGTCGCTCATCCAGATACGGTTGGTGGGATCGAGCGACAGATAGACGGTACGCACCAGAAACTCGCCGTCGGCGAGCGACGGAACCGGCTCGCTCACCAGTTCGAGATCGCTGTCCTTGATGTCGCCAACCGGGCGATGGCGCAGGCGCCAGGAACGCATGGTGGTCATAGGCTCACTCCCCAAAGTTGCTTCTCGATATATCGCGCACGACAGGTGTCCGGGCAACCTTGGCAGAGCCGGCCTCAGCCGTCCATGCTTACCACCCGATCCCCCCCACCTCGGCGTAGATCGCCCGGTAGCTTTCGACCATGCGCTGCTGGCTGAACTGGCTTTCCACCCGCACCCGGTTGGCGTTGCCGATGCGGTGGCGCAGCTCGGCATCGGCCAGCAGACGTTCCAGACCGCGCGCCAGCGCCGCCTCGTCTGTCGCCGGCACGACATACGGACTGTTCTCGGTCGCCACGATGTCGGCGATGTCGCCGACGTCGGTGCAGATCGCCGGCAGGCGTGCCGCCATCGCCTCGACGAGGCTGATGGGGAACTGCTCGGTGTCGGAGGAAATGGCGAAGACGTCGAACAGGCCGACATAGCGCGCCGGATCGCGCAGATAGCCGGGCAGCAGCAGCTGATCGGCAACGCCATAGGCCTGCGCCTCGGCGCGGATGCCAGCTTCCTCGACGCCCTTGCCGGCGATCACCAGCCGGACGTTGCCGCGCCCCCGGGTGGCGAGGGCGAAGGCGCGCACCAGACGGCGCAGGTTTTTCTCCGGCCGCAACCCGGCCATGGTACCGACCACCAGGTCACCCGGCCGCCGTGTTAGCCCCGGAATGGCGTCGGGCGCGGGATGGCGATCGAACGCCAGCACGTCGACGCCGTTGGGAACATAGTGGACGCGGGCCGTGGACTGGCCCCAGCGCGTCAGCGCCAGCTGTTCGATCCGGCGTGAGCAGGCGACCACGGCGCCTGCCCCCGGCAGCGCCAGCCGGCGGATCAGATCACGCCGGGGCAGTGTCCCCGCCGCCTCGTCCGGTCCAAAGCCATCCTCATGGTGGACCAATGGCACGCGCGCCAGCAGCCGGTTGGCCAGCGCAACCTCGATGGCGCCCCAGTTGTAGGTCAGCACCAGGTCATAGTCGCTGCGTGCCAGCGCCTGGCCGATCTTCCAGAGCCGCACCGGGAGCGCCGGCCCCTTGAAGGGCGCAAGATCGTCGACGATCGCCAGCGGGACCACCGGCTCCACCAGTGCGCGCGCCGCATACTGACCGGCGTTGGCGGAGGCAACATGATGCTCGATGGCATCGCCCCAGATGTTCATCAGCTGGCAGGCGCGCACCTGTGGTCCACCGACATCGAAGGTCGAGAAGACATGCAGCCAGCGTCGCCGAGGCATCGCGCGCGCCTAGTCGAGCAGCGCGCGCGCCGGTACGCGGATGCCGCGCTCGATAAAGGTCTCGCGATCGCGGTTGGGCGACCAGCCCAGCACGCTTTCCGTCTCGCTGATGTCCCAGCGGACCGGCATGCCCCGCGAGGCAAAGTCGCGCGGGGTCGGGAACGGCACCTGCTTGCCGCCGACGCGCTTGACCAGCCACTTGCCGCGATCGATCAGCACCTGCAGCCAAACCGACTGCGGGCGGAACACCAGCGGCCGGCCCAGTATGCCCTTGAGAATATCGAGATACTCGCGCGCCGACATGTAGACGCCGCCGACGATGTTGTCGGTACGCCCGAGCACCCTGTCGTCGGCCTTCAGCGCCGCCACCACGGCGGTGGCGACATCCTCCACCAGCACGAACGGCAGGCCGTTGCGACCGTCGTTCCAGCCGAGGCAATACTGGTCGTTGTTGAACAGACCAAGACCGGAGTGGAACGGCGAGGTGCCATCGCCAACCACCACGCCTGGACGCTGGATGGTCACCGGCAGGCCCTTTTCGCGATGCAGCGCCAGCAGACGACGCTCGGCTTCAGCCTTGGCGAAGGAGTAGTCGCCACGCTCGGCGCCCTGCGGGTCGGGCGGCGTCTGGGGCGAGATGACGGCGCCCGGTTCGCCCAGATACAGCCCGGCGATGGAACTGACATGCAGCAGGCGGGCGACACCCTTTTCCATGCAGACCCGGGCGACCAGCTCGGCGGAACCGACCATGGCGTCGACGATTTGCTGGCGCGACCCGCTGGCGCCGCCATGGGCAAGGTTGACCACATACTTCGCCGACCCGACACCGCGCTCGACATCCGCCGCGCGAGTGACGTCTCCGCGCAGCAGATGCACCTTCTCGTGACGGAACACGGGCGCCAGGCCACGAAGGTTGCGTGCCACAACGCCAACGCTGTAGCCGGCCTCCACCAGCTTCTCCACCGCCACCCGGCCGATGAAGCCGGTTCCCCCGAACACCGCCACGTCGTAGGCGGGTACCGGCGCGTCCGGCGCAACCACGTTGGCCGGCAGCGGTGCCGGCGCGTCCGACACGCCGGCCAGGCGCGCGACATCAAGGCACAGCCCCACCAGGTGGCCGCCAAAGGCGCCATCGATCGGCGGGTTGTCGCCGACATCCACCGCCTCGTGGAAGGCGGCGATCGAACCGCGCATGCCGGTGAAGAACACGTCCGACCGGCGGGCCAGCCGCACCTGGGCCCCAACATAGCGGGCGAAATCGCGAACGCCCTGGCCGACAAGGCCAAAGCCGGCCTTGACTCCGACCAACGCGGTGTCGGCGGCATCCAGCCACGGCGTGCGACCGAGCCGGGTGATCTGGTTGCGGAACATGTCGATGACGACGGCGCCATCGTCGCACACTACCGTCACCAGCCAGGCGGGATAGTTCTCGCCGAACGCCATGTGCAGCTGGGCCGGCGCGCGCTCGCCCTGCAGCATCACCTCGAAACCCTTGTGGAAGTGCATCCCTGGCGCCAGTTCGATCGCCGGGCGGGCGACGGCGGCGGTGATCGTGGCCCGCCCAATGAGATGGATGACCTGGGACAGCGGATGGACCATCTGTTCCAGCAGGATATTGGAGGGCCGCTCGAACATCCAGTGGCCGAACTGGCGGCCGGCAAGCTGGCGCAGCGGCACCGCGATGGAGGCGCTTACATGACGCAAGCGGCCATAGCGGCCGGCCTCGAGATCCTTGCAGAAGGTCTGCAGCGCCGGATGATAGATCAGATTCTGGTTGACGCCGAGGCGGGCATTGCCGGCGTCGGCCGCCGCCAGCAGGCGGGCAGTTTCCTCGGCCGTCACCCCCAGCGGCTTTTCCATGAAGGTGGCGATCCCGGCACTCAGCAACTGCTCGCCGACGGCAGCATGCAGGTGCGGCGGCACCAGCACATGGGCACGATCAAACGCCTTTTCGGCAATCGCCGTGGCAAGATCGGCGAACACCCGCACGCCGCTGCGCTGGGCGGCCAGCCGCTCGGCGGCTTTCACATTCGGGTCGACAATCGCCGCGACCTGTACCGATGGCAGCGCCGCCAGCGCCTCAAGATGCGTCTGGGCGATATAGCCAGCCCCGATAATGCCGACACGACGGCCAACCATATACCCCTCCTATCAGTTCATCCGTTCAGATGTCGCCACCGGCAGCCGGTCGCGCATGTCTGCCGCGGGTCTCGTCTAGGCCACCAGCGTTAAACTTCCCTGAAACATCGCAACATCTTATCAGTCCAGTGCGAAGGCCAGAAACTTCAGGTAGGCAGTCTGCGGCAACTGCGGGTGGACCGGGTGATCCGGCCCGGCGCCGGCCTGGTGAATGAGCCGCGCCGAACGCCCGCCGGCCCGGATGCCGGCGGCGCAGGCATCGAGGAACGCCTCGGGCGCCACATGATGGCTGCACGAGGCCAGACACAGGAAGCCCTCCGGCGCCACCTTCGCCGTGCTCAACCGGGCCAGCTTCTCGTAACCCTTCAGCGCGGCGGAAATGTCCTTGCGGGTCTTGGCGAAGGCCGGCGGGTCGGCAACCACCAAACCGAACGTTCGGTTATTATTCTCCAGCCAGCCAAACACTTCCGCCGTCTCGGTCGTCACCCGGTCGGCCCAGCCGTTGCGCGCGGCGGCCTCGGCGGCCAGCGCCAGCGCCGGCGCCGAGCGGTCGACCGCCGTCACCTGGGCCGCACCGCCCTGGGCGCAGGCGAGCGCGAAGGCCCCGGCGTAGGTGTAGAGGTCGAGCACGCTCTGGCCGCGCGCCAGCCCGGCGGCGAAGGCGCGGTTGAGCCGGTGATCGTAGAACCATCCGGTCTTCTGGCCGCCGATCGGGTCGGCAAGATAGGTGATGCCGTTCTCGACCAGCGGCACCGGCGAGGCGACGGCGCCGACAAGCACCTCGGCGCGCGGCGCCAGCCCTTCCTGGGCGCGGGCCGGGCCATCGGCGACCACGGCGATGCCGGCCGGCTTGACCAGGCTCTCCAGCGCCGCGACGATCAGATCGAGGCTGGCGTCCATGCCGGCGGTGTTGGGCTGGACCACCAGCACATCGCCATAGCGATCGACGATCAGGCCGGGCAGGCCGTCGCCCTCGCCATGCACCAGGCGGTAACACGGCGCATCGAACAGCCGCTCCCGCAGGGACAGCGCGCGTGTCAGCTTCTCGGTGAAAAAGCGCGCGTCGATCGCCCGGCTGTGATTGCGGGTGAGCAGGCGGGCGGCAATCAGCGAATGCGGGTTGAAGTGGTAGAGGCCGAGCAGGCGGCCGTCCGGCTCCATCAGCCGCACCACCGAGCCCGGCGGCAGGGCGCGGGTCTCGGCCGTCATCTTGAGCTGGTTGGCGAACACCCAGGGGCGCCCCCGCACGGCGGCGGGCTTGGTGTCGGCGGCAAGGGCGATCTTGGGGCAGGCGTCAGGATTTGTCATGGACGGTGGGTAGCGGTGCATTCACCGAGTTTCAATCCTTTGCCGACATGGCTAGAGCTTGATCGCGTTGGGCCGAAGGGGATTTCTGCCCCGACCGCGGAACGGAACGAGGGGACGATGGGCGGCTGGTATCTCTGCCGGAACGACGCGCGGGCCGACGCCCGGCTGGCGCAGGCGCGCGCACAGTTCGCCCGCCACGGCTTTGCCGAGCCACAGGCTTTCGCGACGCCAACCCACCGCGGTTTCCACGTCGGCCACATCCACCCCGGACTGGCAACGCTCGCCACCGAAGGCGACGACTTCATCGCGGTGGCCGGCACCCTTTTCTACCAGGGCCAAGGCGGCGAGGCCGCGCTCAAACGCCTGCTGGCCGATTTCGCGCCACCGTTCGACCGCTGGACCGACGTGCTGGGCCAGTTCGGCGCGCTGGTGCGCAAGAACAACCAGCTGCATGTGTTCGCCGACTGGTTCGGCGGCTTCCACGTTTATCACGACGCCAGCCACGACGTGGTGTCGACGTCCTTTCTGGCGCTCGCCCAGTCGCTGACGACCCTGCGCTTCAACCGCCAGGCGGTCTACGAGTTCGCGTTCACGTCGACGCCGCTTGGCCAGGACACGGTGCTGGACGGCATCGCCAGGCTGGCACCGACGGCGCAGCTGTCGCTGGGCGAACATGTCACCGTACACCAGTCACCACGGCGGCTGCCGTCGGTCGTCAGCGACGAGCCGGTCGATACCCTGGTGACGCGCATGGCCGACCAGCTCGGCCGGATGTTCGAGGTGCCAGCCCGGCTCTACGGCGACAATGTGCAATGCCCGCTCTCGGGTGGCTTCGATTCCCGGCTGGTGCTGGCGCTGCTGCGTCAGGCGGGCGTGCGCCCCCATGTCTACGTCTACGGCAGCGCCCGTGATGCCGACGTGACCGTGGCCCGCCATATCGGCGCGGCGGAAGGCTTCGACGTCGAGGTCTTCGACAAGGTAGCCTATCGCCAGATCACCCCGGACGCCTTCGCCGACATCGTGGCGCACAATTTCCATGAGATGGATGCAACGCCCATCGATGGCGGCCTGTTCGACAACGGCTGCAATTCGGCGGCACGGCACGCGCGCGCGCGCGGCGGCGCATTGGCGGTCTCGGGGGCGGCGGGCGAAATTTTCCGCAACTATTTTTACCTGCGCGACCGCCCATGGCGCAGTCGCGACATCCTCGACGCCTTCTATGCCGGCTTTGATCCGCGCGACTGCACCGGGACATTCGACGAGAGCCGCTATTTCGCCAACCTGGACGCCAAGTTGCGGACGTCCCTGGGCGTCGAGGACGACCGACTGACCCGCCAGCAGGTGGAAACCGCCTATCCGCTGTTCCGCTGCCCGCCGTTCTTCGGTCGCGAGATCAGCATGGTCGGCCGCTTTGGCGCTTATTTCGTGCCATTCTTCGAGCATGCCATCGTCGAGCACAGCGTTGCACTGCCGGTGTCGCTGCGCACCCACGGCGTGTTCCAGAGTCAGCTGCTCGCCGCCATCGACCGCCGGCTGGCCGCCTATCCATCGGCCTATGGCCACAGCTTCGTTGAACAGCCCGGCCTCGCCCACCGGCTGGACGACGCGGTGAGCCTGTACCGCACGCCGGCCATGCGCCGCTGGAGCAACCGCCTGCGCCACCGCCTGCGCCGGCCCGCAGCGCCCTCGGGCTTCATGGCGCCCGACTATCTCGGCCGGGTCATCGACCTCGACTTTCCGGCCATGCGCGCGTTCTTCCGCGTCGAACGGCCGCTCGACCCCGGGCTTCTGAAGCGCATCGCCACGCTGGAATATCTGGCGAAAAACCTCGGCAGCCGGTTGAAATAGCCGCCGCTACACTCTGACCCGAAAGTCTAATTGGTTGTGCGGCGCACAAACAGGGATGCTGTGACCGATGTCGGAGCAGGCGGGGGAGACGCGTCATGCCGACATGGGGATCAACGAAACATACATAGGGTTGGATCATGGCGACTTCGGCAGTCAATACCGGTGCGTCCGGCCCAGTTCAGGATGAACTGGGCGACAAGGACCATCGCATGGTAATTTTCGCGTCATCCCTCGGCACGGTGTTCGAGTGGTATGACTTCTACCTCTACGGCACCCTGGCGACCTTCTTCTCGGTGCTGTTCTTTCCGCAGGGCAATGAAACGGCGGCCCTGCTCGCCGTGATGGCGACCTTCGGCGCCGGCTTCCTGGTGCGTCCGTTCGGCGCCATCGTCTTTGGCCATCTGGGCGACGTGATTGGCCGCAAGCACACGTTCCTCATCACCATTTTGCTGATGGGCATTTCCACTGCCGCCGTCGGCCTGCTGCCCACCTATGAACAGATCGGCATCTGGGCCGCGATCCTGATGCTGGTGCTGCGCCTGCTGCAGGGCCTCGCCCTGGGCGGGGAGTACGGCGGTGCCGCAACCTACGTGGCCGAGCACGCGCCGGCCGGCAAGCGCGGTTTCTACACCAGCTGGATCCAGACCACGGCGACATTGGGCTTCTTCCTGTCGCTGGCGGTCATCGGCGGCATTCGCGGCGTCATGGACGCGGAATCGTTCAAGGCCTGGGGCTGGCGCATTCCATTCCTGGTCTCGGTCGTGCTGCTGGCGATCTCGGTCTACATCCGCATGAAACTGTCGGAAAGCCCGGTGTTCAAGCAGATGAAGGCCGAGGGCAAGGTCTCCAAGAACCCGCTCAAGGAAAGCTTCGCCCACTGGTATAATCTCAAGTACGTGCTGCTGGCCCTGCTGGGCGCCACCGCCGGTCAGGGCGTGGTGTGGTACATGGGCCAGTTCTACGCGCTCTATTTCCTGGAGAAGTCGCTGAGCGTCGACTACACGACCGCCTACACGCTGATCGCCATCGCGCTGGCCATCGGTACGCCCTTCTTCGTGTTCTTCGGCACGCTGTCCGACCGGATCGGCCGCAAGAAGATCATGATGGCTGGCTTCCTGCTTGCCGCGCTGACCGCCATCCCGCTGTTCAAGGGGCTGGCCAACTTCGCCAATCCGGCGCTGTTCGACGCCATGGAACGGGCGCCGGTGACGGTACAGGTGACGCCGGACTGCCAGTTCAACATGTGGGGCAAGCAGGCCAGCGACTGCGCCAAGGCGCTCGACTTCCTGTCGAAGAAGGGCATCCAGTACACCAAACAGGAGGGCACGGCCTCTCAGGTGACGGTCAATATCGGCCCGGACATCATGCTCTCGGGCTTCAACGAGGACGAGTACAAGGCCGCGCTCGATCAGGCCGGCTATCCAGCCAAAGCCGATCCGGCGCAGATGAACAAGCCGATGATCGTCGTCATCCTCACCGTGCTGATGCTGTACGTCACCATGGTCTATGGCCCGATCGCCGCCTTCCTGGTGGAGCTGTTCCCGGCGCGGATCCGCTACACGTCGATGTCGGTGCCCTACCACTTCGGTAACGGCTGGTTCGGCGGCCTGCTGCCGTTCATCTCGCTGGCCATCGTCGCCGTCACCGGCAACATGTACGCTGGCCTTTGGTATCCGATCGGCATCGCCGTGATGTCGCTGATCGTCGGCGGTTTGTTCCTCGCCGAGACCAAGGATCGCGAGATCCATCACGACGCCAAGTACCAGTAACGAACCTCGTCCAGAGTTCTGCGCCTCCCCGGGGCCGCGCCGCCAGCGCGGCCCCGATTTTCTTGGTGGCCGCCCCCCGGCACGCCGGCAACGCCTTGTTGATTTTGGCTCCTTTTCACGCCAGACGATCACCCGCTATGGTCAGGCCTTGCCAGCAAGGGGAGACGGACGGCATGACTGACAAGCGCCGCCTTCCGGCAGGACAGGCGACGGATAACAAACACGGGGAGACACAGTCGATGGCGCAGGAACAGGGCGTTGGGCAGGACGTGACGGATCACGAGATGGATGCCCACGTCATCGGCAAACGCGACCGGCTGGTCATCGTCGCCTCGTCGCTGGGCACCGTGTTCGAATGGTACGACTTCTTCATGTACGGCACGCTGGCGGCCCTGCTCGGCAGCCTGTTCTTCCCGGTCGAGAACCCGACCGCCGCCTTCCTCGCGTCGCTGGCCGCCTTTGGCGCCGGCTTCGGCGTGCGCCCCATCGGCGCGGTGGTGTTCGGGCACCTCGGCGACATGATCGGCCGCAAATACACCTTCCTTGTCACCATCACCCTGATGGGCGTTGCAACGGCCGCGGTCGGCATCCTGCCCACCTACGCCGAAATCGGCATCTGGGCACCGGTGCTGCTGGTGACGCTGCGGCTGTTGCAGGGGCTGGCGCTCGGCGGTGAGTATGGCGGTGCCGCCATCTATGTCGCCGAGCACGCCCCCAGGGGGCGGCGCGGCTTTTACACCAGCTGGATCCAGATGTGTCGGTGGTTGGCGGCTTCCTGCTGTCGCTCGCGGTGGTGCTAGGTTGCCGGGCGATGTTGCCGGCGGATGACTTCAACGCCTGGGGTTGGCGGATTCCGTTCATCTTCTCGCTGTTCCTGCTGGCGATCTCGCTCTACATTCGGCTGAAGCTCAAGGAGAGCCCGGTATTTCAGGCCATGAAGGCCGCCGGCGAGACCTCGCGCAATCCGCTGAAGGAAAGCTTCTCGACCTGGGCCAATACCAAGCTGGTGCTGGTGGCGCTGTTCGGCGTGTCGGCCGGCCTGACCGTCATCTGGTACACTGCCCAGTTCTCCAGCCTCTATTTCCTGCAGCAGACCGCGCAGATGGAACCCAGCCACGCACAGGAACTGATCGCCCTGGCGGTCATCCTCGGCGCACCAGCCTTCGTGGTATTCGGCTGGCTGTCCGACAAGGTTGGCCGCAAGAAGCTGCTGATTGCCGGCTACGCCCTGACGCTGGCGTTGCTGTTCCCGCTGTTCCATCAGCTGGCCGATGCCGCCAACCCGGCACTGGCGCGGGCGATGAAAGCCGCCCCGGTCACGGTGACGGGCAGCGACTGCCAGTACAATGTATTCGCCCAGAAAGGCCAGGCCACCGATTGCGCCCGCGCCATCGACTATCTGACCAAGCGCGGCATCAGCTACACCAAGGCCGAGGGCACGACGCTGACGGTAAGCGCTGGCGACCAGCTGGTGACCGGCTATGACGAGGCGGCACTAGCCGACGCGCTGGCAGCCGCCGGCTATCCGCTGAAGGCCGATCCGGCGCAGATGAAACCGGCACTTATCATCGCCATCGTCGTCGCCATGACCTGGCTGTCAGGCATGACCTACGGACAGGTGGCGGCGCTGCTGGTGGAACTGTTCCCGGCGCGCGTCCGCTATACCTCGCTCAGCGTCCCCTATCACCTGGGCACCGGCTATTTCGGCGGCTTCCTGCCCTTCGTGTCGCAGTACATCATCGTGAAGTCGGGCGATGTATACGCCGGCTTGTGGTACACATGGGGCGTGGTCGCCATGGCGCTGGTGGTGAGTCTGCTGTTCCTGCCGGAAACGAAAGACCGCGATATCGGCCACGACAGTTGAGCCGGCGCCCGGGAAATTGACGCAATCCCCTCGCCTTGCGGGAGAAATGGGCTAACATGGCCTGCATCCGGTGGTGCGCCGCAGCAGCGGACACCCCAGCAGGAGCAGGCCATGACAGTCGCGTCGTCCGACACCCCCTTGTCGCTGCACGTGCTGATCGTCGATGACGACGATCTGGTGCTCGACTCCATCAGCGCCGAGGTGGAAAGCCTCGGCTGCACGGTGATCACAGCCGAGAGTGGCGACGCGGCCTGCGCGATCCTGGCCACCGGTTCACCAGTGGACACCGTGCTGACCGACCTCAATCTGCATGGCGGCATGGATGGCCGGGGGCTGCTGACGCATGTGCGCGCCCGTCACCCCACCATTCGCGTCGTTTTGATGTCGGGTAGCCTGACAGACGCCGATCAACTCTCCGAACCCAATTGTGCCGCCCTGCCCAAGCCATTTACCCGCGCGCAGCTGCGCGCCGCGCTCCACGGCGGGAACTGACCCACCAGCGCATCGCTGTCACGCTCCATCGCACCTGATAGGTGCGTCAGGGCGCCAAGCAGCAGACGCGATCAGGGTCTAGCCCAGATGCTGCGGATTGGTTACGTTGCGAATCATTGGGTGCCTGACGTTACGGAAGCCGGAACCGGACCGCTGCTCAGGCATGGGGGAGGGCGCATTCCATACAGCGGAACCGCCTGAAAATAAAAACAAAGGCACGCCGATATGAGCATGAGGCGCAAGTCGGGCCAACACGCCACATCGCAAGGGGCAAGGGTAAATCTGAGTTTTCTGCCGGACCTGCTTCAGCATAGTGTCCGGCGGGCGCAACTGCACCTCTGGCGCGACTTCGCCAGCGAGGTTGGCCAGGGAGAACTGCGCCCCGGACAGTTCAGCACGCTCGCGCTGATCGTCGCCAACCCCGGCATCTCCCAGATCGAACTCTCGCGCGAGCTGGACATCGACAAGGCGACCATCGTGTCGCTGATCGACCTGCTGGAACGCGAGGGTCTGGCGGAGCGGCGCCAGTCCGCTGACGATCGCCGCCGCCATTGCCTGCACGCAACCGACAGGGGCCGGGAAACGCTGACACAGATGCGCGAGGCGGTTTTCCGCCAGGAAGAGAAATACCGGGCGTTGTTCACGCCCGACGAACTGCGTGCGCTTATCGGCATGTTGAATCGCCTGATCACGACCGCCAGCCACACCGCGGCACCGACGGATTGAGCATCCGTCGCGCCGTGCCGCGACCGGTTTCGGTTGACCCCCCCTGTCAGCCCCTTATCTAGAAGGGTCAACGAGTTGACGTGACGCCGCACGTGGCGGCGGGCAGCCGGCTTTGGACCGAGGTGTACCGCCTTTAGCCGGACCGACCCGATCGCCACGTTGACGAACCGCAGGAGTGAATGATGCGTGCACCGGTATGGCGAGCCCCGGCAACGATGTTACGGGAGTTTTTCCGCCTGGAGGCCGCCGGTGGCATCATGCTTCTCATTGCCGCCGCCATCGCCATCATCATGCGCAATTCACCGGCGGCGCCCCTTTATGACGCCTTCCAGGAACATCGTCTGACGCTCGGCATCGACAGTGCCAGCCTGACCAAGCCGCTGATTCTCTGGATCAATGACGGCTTGATGGCGATCTTCTTCCTGCTCGTCGGGCTGGAGATCAAACGCGAGATCGTCCAGGGCCAGCTGTCCAGCCGCGACCAGATCATCCTGCCAATGGTGGCGGCACTGGGCGGCATGGTGGTGCCCGCGATCATCTATGTGCTGTTCAACCACCAGGACGCCTCGGCCGTCCATGGCTGGGCGATCCCGTCGGCCACCGACATTGCCTTCGCCATCTGCATCTTCTCGCTGGCCGGCAAGGGCACTCCCCTGACGTTGAAGGTCTTGCTGACCGCCATCGCCGTGGTCGACGACATGGGCGCGATCATCATCATCGCCCTGTTCTACACCGCCAAACTCAGCCTGGGTTACCTGCTGGGCGCCGTTGTCTGCATGGTGGTGCTGGCAGCGCTCAACCGCTTCTACCCCAAGCGACTGTGGCCATTCCTGCTGGTGGGTGCGGCAATGTGGGTGTTCGTTCTGAAATCAGGCCTGCATGCCACCATTGCCGGCGTGGTGACGGCGCTGTTCATCCCGCTGCGGCTGCCACGTCGTGCCGATGTGTCGCCGCTGGAGACGCTGGAACACGCCCTGCACCCTTGGGTCGCCTTCGCGATCCTGCCTATCTTTGCCTTCGCCAACGCAGGCCTCGACCTGCGCGGCCTTTCGCTGGCCGATCTCGCCGCCCCCATCCCCATGGGCATCACCGCCGGTCTGGTGGCCGGGAAGCAGATCGGCGTGTTCGGTGCCTGTTGGCTGATGATCAAGGCCGGCTGGGTGCGGATGCCGGACGGCGCCAACTGGACCGGCCTCTATGGCATGTCGGTGATCTGCGGCATCGGCTTCACCATGAGCCTGTTCATCGGCGGGCTGGCCTTCCCCGGTGGGCTGCACGCCGACGACATCCGGCTGGGCATCCTGACCGGATCACTGATCTCGGCACTGGGCGGCCTGGCGCTGCTGCGGCTTGCCGCCCGGCAGCGCTGAACGCGCAACCGGGCGGACAGCATCGATCTTGCCGTCAGCGGGTGCCGGGGGCACCACTCTCGCCGCGAGCCCAGGCCGCGACATTCTCGTGCAGGATATCAAGCGGTACCGGGCCTGCCCCCAGCACCACATCGTGGAAGCCGCGGATGTCGAAGCGGTCACCCATGATGGCGCGCGCCGATTCACGGGCCTTGACGATCTCGGTCATGCCGATCTGGTAGGCGGTCGCCTGACCGGGATAGATGATGTAGCGTTCGACCGCCTTGGTCGCTTCGCCCACGGAATTTGGCGTGTTGTCGAGGTGATACTGGATCGCCTGCTCGCGGGTCCACTTCTTGGCGTGAAGGCCGGTGTCGACAACCAGCCGCACCGCCCGCCACAGCTCCTGACTCAGCCGGCCGAATTCGGCATAGGGGTCGGTGTAGAAACCCATCTCCTTGCCCAGCCGCTCGGCGTAAAGCCCCCAGCCCTCGGAATAGGCGGTGAAGCGGCCGAACTTGCGCAGGCTCGGCACATCCTTCAATTCACCCGAGATTGCCAGCTGCAGGTGGTGGCCGGGAATGCCCTCATGATAGGCCAGGGCCTCCAGCTGATATTTCGGCATGTCCTTCATGTCGTAGAGGTTGGCGTAATAGACGCCCGGCCGTGAGCCATCCGGCGCCGGCCGCTGGTAGAAGGCCTTGCCGGCGGATTTCTCGCGGAACGCCTCCACCGGCTTCACCACCATCTCCGCCCTGGGCAGTAGACCGAAATAGGCCGGCAGCTTGGCGCGGGCGGCGTCGATCACCCGCGTCGCCTCGGCGAGATAGGCGGCACGACCCCTGGCGTCGTTCCGGTAATATTGCTTCGGATCGTCCTGCACGGCCTTGAAGAAGGCCTTGAGGTCACCCTTGAAACCGACACGCGTCATCACCGCCGCCATCTCCTGGTGGATGCGGGCGACTTCAGACAGGCCAAAGCTGTGGATCTCGTCAGGCGTCAGGCTGGTGGTGGTGTAGTTGGCCAGCCGCTCGGCGTAATAGGCGGCGCCATCGGGCAGCTTCCACACGCCGTCATCATTGGTCGCCCGCGCTTCCTGAGCCTGCATCAGCGCGATCAGTTCCTCATAGGCGGGCTTGACCGCGCCCAGCAGCGCGGCACTGGCGGCGTCCACCAGCGCCTTCTCCTCGGCCGCCGGCAGCTTCAGCCTGGCGACCTTGGCCTTGAAGTCGGCCAGCAGCGTCGAGTCCGCGCCCTTGGTGAAGGGTGCTCCGGTAATGATGTTGCGTGCATCCGCGATGACGTAGGGGAACACCCACTTGGGCGGCATCACGCCCAGTGCCGCCCGCTTGCGGGTCTCGGCGAGCAACGTCGCCATCAGCGGTTTCAAGCCGTTGAGGCGCGAGACGTAGGCCTCGGCGTCCGCTTTGGTATCGATGCGATGCAGGTTGATGAGAAACGCCGGCAGCTGGCTCTGCGCGCCGTTCATCTGGTCGAACACATAGTCATGGTTGCGGAAGCGCAGGGCCGCTTCCTCGCGGCGGGCGTTGGATTCCATGATCCGCCACGACAGCCGCGCGTCCGGCGACAGCTTGGCGAAATCGAAGCTCTCGCGCATCACTGCAAGTGTCTTTGCGCGCCGCGCATAGTCGTCGATCGCACCGGCCTCCGACATGTCGTCCCACTTGCCATAGTCGGTCTTGATGCCGAGCTGGGTCTGGAAGGTCGGCGAGCTGGCGACCTCGGCCTGGAAGGCCTGCTCCAGAAAGGCATTGAAACGACTGGTCTCGTCCTCGGCCGCCTCGACAGGCGCCGCCAGGATGCTCAACGAGCCCATCGCAGTGGTGGTGGCGAGAGCCAGGGCGAATGACGTGGCGAAGGCGCGGAAAGCGCGCATGATGAACCCTCCTTGTTGCACGGCCGTACCCCCGGCGCAGACACGCGCCCCCGGCCTGAATGGCGGCAGGCTAACGCGTGCGGGGATCGACGCAAGATTATTTCAGCGCGACGCCAGCCACGCGCTCACGCCCCGCGCCGCCGCCCGGCCAGTGGCGAACGAAGCTTGCAGCAGATAACCGCCCGTCGGCGCTTCCCAATCCAGCATTTCACCAGACAGGAACAAACCCGGGCGATCACGAACCATCAGGCTTCCATCGAGCGCCCCAAGATTCACCCCGCCGGCGGTGGAGATCGCCCGCGCGATCGGTTGCGCCGCGAGCAGCGTCAGCGGCACCGCCTTCACCAGCGCCGCCAGCGCGCCTGCCTCGCGTGGCAACGCCACGCCATGGGCCTCACGCAGCAGGTTGACCGCCAGCGGCGACAGGCCCGCTGCCTTGCGCAGCACCGTCGCCAGCGAGGCTCCAGGGCGGGCCAGCGCCTTGGCGAGCTTCGCCGCCAGCGCGTCCAGCGGCTGGTCCGGCTTGAGGTCGATCGCGACACACGCCCGCCCCTCAGTGGCGATGGTGTCCCGGAGCGGGGCCGACAGGGCATAGACCGCGCCCCCCTCGATACCGGTGGCGGTCACCACCGCCTCGCCTCTTACGGTGCGCGCGCCCAGTGTCAGCGCGATGGTCTTGAGGGGCTGGCCCTGGAAGCGCGCGGCGAAGTCACGTGTCCAGCCGACGACAAAGCCGCAGTTGGCGGGTCGGAGCGGCGTCACCGCCATGCCGGCGGCGGCGAGCGGGGCCACCCAGTCGCCATTGGCGCCAAGCCGGGGCCAGCTCGCCCCACCCAGCGCCAGGATGGTCGCCGCCGGTTCCAGCGTCGCCACCGCGCCGTCGGGGCCGGCCACCAGCAGACGCCCCCCCTCGTCCCAGCCGCGCCAGTCGTGGCGGAGATTGATCGCCACCCCCAGGGCCTGCAGCCGGGCGATCCAGGCCCGCAGCAGCGGCGAGGCCTTGAGGGCGCGGGGGAACACCCGGCCGCTGGAGCCGACGAAAGTCGGCTGGCCCAGCCCCTCGCACCAGGCGACGAGATCGGCGGGCGGGAAAGCCTCGACCGCCGCCGCCACCGGGCCGGCCGCCGGGCCGTAGCGGGCGAGAAAGGCCGGCAGCGGCTCGCTGTGGGTGAGGTTGAGACCGCCGCGCCCGGCCATCAGGAGTCGCCGGCCCAATGAGGGCATGCGCTCGTACAGCCGGACCACCAGGCCGGCGCGCGCCAGTGTCTCGGCGGCCATCAGCCCGGCCGGGCCACCGCCGACGACGGCGACCCAGCGGGCATCGCCGCCGGCGGGCGGGGCGGGGGTTGTCGCGGCGGTTGGCAGGGTATCCATGGCGCCTCCCTAGCCCAAGTCCGCCGTCAGGGGAAACGCACCGTGCGTGCTCGGCACCGCGCGCCTTAGGGGACAGGCGACAAGGCCCTTGCTGGACAGGCCGGCAAAGCGCCCTAAACTCGCCGCCACGGCTGGTCACGGCCGGGACAGGTGTTGAGCAGTGGAGTTGGGCATGCAGGGACGGCGGCTTGATTGGGTGAGGACGGCGGCGCTCGCCATGCTGGCGCTGGCCGCCCCCCCCGCGCGGGCCCAGGTCGCCTACGAGGCCCAGGTCAGCCGCGACGCGCCGAAGGCGGCGGTGCCGGGCCGCACGTCGATGGTGGTCTCGGCCAACCCTATCGCCACCGCCGCCGGTCGGGAGATCATCGACGCCGGCGGTTCGGCGGTGGATGCCGCCATCGCCATGCAACTCGTGCTGGGCATCGTCGAACCGCAGTCGCAGGGCATTGGCGGTGGCGGCTTCCTGCTCACCTTCGACGCCGCCAGCCGTGAGATCACCAGCTTCGACGGCCGCGAGACAGCGCCGGCCTCGGCGACGCCGGCGCTGTTCTTGGACGCCGACGGCAAGCAGCGCCCGTTCCCGCAAGGCTATGTCGGCGGCCATACGGTGGGCGTGCCCGGCATGTTGCGGATGATGGAGATGGCCCACCGCCGCCACGGCAAGCTGGCGTGGGTGCGGCTGTTCCAACCGGCGATCCGCATCGCCACCGACGGCTTCGCCATCTCGCCACGCCTCAACGCAGCCTTGACCAGCGCCCGTGACATCGCCCGCCAGTTCCCGGCGATGCACAGTCATTACTATCAGGCCGACGGCACGCCCAAGCCGGTAGGCACGGTGCTCAGGAACCCCGAGCTTGCCCAGCTGCTGCGCGAGATCGCCACCGGTGGCGCGGACGCTTATTATGTCGGCCCCGCCGCCGCCCGCGCCGCCACCGCCATCAGCACCGCACCGCTGTCGCCGGTGCCGGTGACGGCCGCCGACTTCGCCGGCTACCGCGCCATCGAGCGACCGGCGGTGTGCGGCGGCTACCGCGTCTACACGGTGTGCAGCATGGGGCCGCCATCGTCCGGCGCCACCACCCTGCTGGGTGAGCTGAAGATGCTGGAGCGCTTCGATCTCAAGGCGCTGGGACCGACGTCACCCCAGGCCGTCCACCTGATCGCCGAGGCGACCGCGCTGGCCTTCGCCGACCGCGAGATGTACCTCGCCGATCCGGCGTTCGCCGAGGTGCCGGTGGCCGGCCTCACCGACCCCGGCTACCTGCGGGGGCGCGGCCGGCTGATCGACCCCGACAAGGCCGGACCGCCAGCGACCGCCGGCACGCCACCGGGGCTGGTGCAAAGCGCATGGGCACCGGGCCGGAGCGCCGACCTGCCCTCGACCAGCCACTGGGCAGTTGTGGACAAGGCCGGCAACGCCGCCACCTTCACCGGCTCCATCCAGTCCGGTTTCGGCAGCTTCATCATGGTCGACGGCTATCTGCTCAACAACGAGTTGACCGACTTCGCCATGCGCCCCGAAGCCAATGGCACCCCCGTCATCAACCGCGCCGAGGCCGGCAAGCGGCCGCTCAGCTCGATGTCGCCGACGCTGGTGTTCGACGACCAGGGCCGGCTGGTGCTGGCGCTGGGCTCGGCCGGCGGCAGCCGCATCATCGGCCATGTGCTGAAAACCGTCGTCGGCGTGCTCGACTGGGGGCTCGACGTGCAGCAGGCCATCAGCCTGCCCAACCTGCACGGCGACAATCCGCGCATCGAGGTGGAGGCCGGCACCCCACTGGAGGCACTGACCCCGGCGCTGGAGGCCATGGGCCACACGGTGGTGACGCGGGCCAACATCTCCGGCCTGACCGGCATACAGGTCGTCCACGACGCCGATGGCGCGGCGCACTACCTCGGCGGCGTCGATCCGCGCCGGGAAGGCATCGCCAGCGGCGACTGAAGGCAAGATCAGCGGCGACTGAAGGCGACGCCCCCCGCGCAGACCTGTTGCTCTTTCATGACAATGATGCCCTTATTAGACGTAATCATAAGGATGTCCCTGGGAGAGGTTCGGGCGTGAAGACACCGGACAAGTGGAACAACCTGGTCGAGATGCTGTTCGACCAGGCGGCGACGAAGGGCGAGCGGCCGTTCCTGTGGTCGAAGCAGGACGAAGCGTGGCAGCCGATCAGCTGGGCGGAGACCGCCCGGCGGGTGGCGAAGCTGGCCGGCGCCCTGAAAACGCTGGGCATCCGTCCCGGCGACCGGGTGGTGATCGTTTCCGAAAACCGGCCGGAATGGCTGATCGCCGACATGGCGATCATGGCCGCCGGCGCCGTGACCGTGCCGGCCTACACCACCAATACCGAGCGCGACCACCTGCACATCCTGGAGAACTCGGGTGCCGTCGCCGCCTTCGTCTCCGGCCCGAAGCTCGCCAAAACCCTGCTGCCGGCGGTGTACCAGACCGCCACCTGCCGGATGGTGATCGGCATGGAGCCGCTGCGCATCGGCCAGGCCTCGGTCGCCCAGATTCATGACCTCGACTCCCTGCTGGCCGCCAGCGCCACCAGCGTCGAGGAAGCGCGCGGCTGGGCCACCTTCCAGCGCACCGATATCGCCTGCCTGATCTATACCTCCGGCACCGGCGGCGCGCCGCGCGGGGTGATGCAGCATCACGGCGCCATCCTGCACAATGTCGCGGGAGCCGGCGCCATCGTCCGCGAGGACTTTCCGCCCAGCGACGACGTGTTCCTCTCCTTCCTGCCGCTCAGCCACGCCTATGAGCACACCGGCGGCCAGTTCCTGCCGATGTCGCTGGGGGCCGAGATCTACTATGCGGAGGGTCTCGAAAAACTCGCCGCCAACATCGAGGAAGCCCGGCCGACCATCATGGTGGTGGTGCCCCGCCTGTTCGAGGTGCTGCGCACCCGCATCTCCAAGGCGATCGAGAAGCAGGGGCGGCTGCCGGCGCTGCTGCTTGACCAGGCCCTGCGACTGGGCGCCCGACGCTACGCCGGCGAGCCGCTGGCCTGGTGGGAGGGCTGGCTTGACCGGCTGCTTGACCGCACCATCCGCAAGCGCGCCCAGGCCCGCTTCGGCGGCCGGCTGAAAGCGATGGTGTCCGGCGGCGCGCCGCTGACGCCCGATGTCGGCATCTTTTTCTTCGCCATCGGACTGCCGCTGCTGCAAGGCTATGGCCAGACCGAGGCCGCGCCGATCATCTCCTGCAACCGGCCGTCGCGGGGGGTGCGGATGCACAGCGTCGGCCCGCCGATGACCGGGGTCGAGGTCAGGATCGCCGAGGATGGCGAAATCCTGGTACGCGGCGAGCTGGTCACCCAGGGCTACTGGCAGAACCCCGAGGAGACCGCGCGGGTGCTGGTGGATGGCTGGCTGCATACCGGCGATATCGGCCATATAGACGAGGCCGGCCACATCGTGATCACCGACCGCAAGAAGGACATCATTGTCAACGACAAGGGCGACAATGTCTCGCCGCAGCGGGTCGAGGGGATGCTGACGCTGGAGCCGGAAATCCTGCAGGCGATGGTGTATGGCGACAAGCGCCCGCATCTCGTCGGTCTGGTGGTGCCCGACCCCGACTGGGCGCGTGACTGGGCTCCTGCCCATGGCAAGACGAGCGACCTGCAGGCCCTGCATGCGGATACGGATTTCAAGCGGGCGCTGGCGGCGGCGGTCGACCGGGTCAACGCCCGGCTGTCGGTGATCGAGCGGGTCCGGCGCATCGCGATCGCCGATGCGCCCTTCTCTGTCGAGAACGAGCAGATGACGCCGACGCTGAAGATCCGCCGCCATGTCATCAAGCGCGCCTACGGTACCCGGCTGGAACAGCTCTACGGTTAGTCCGTGCGCCCCGCCGCCAAGCACGCCGCCCGCCGTCAAGGCGATTGTCGCGACGGTGACGACGCAGCAGTGCTCTGTTGCCTCTTTCCAGTCATCCCCGCCATGGCTAGACCTGCCTGTCGGCGTGCGGATCATTTTCCGTCAACGAGCGGGTCGTTCGCCGGACATACAGCAAGTGACGCCGGAAAGGAGCCAGCGTGGCACGGGGCGATTTCAGGTTCTCCTACGACAAGCGGGTGCGTTACGCCGAGATCGACGCCCAGGCGGTGGTCTTCAACGCCCGCTATCTTGACTATGTCGACATCGGGCTCACCGAATACTGGCGCGAGATGGGCATCCATACCCTGCCCGGCCCGGACATGGTCGACTTCCAGGTGGTCAAGGCGGTGGTCGAGTACAAGAGATCGATCGTCTTCGACGAAGTGATCGCCATCTGCATGCGCACCAGCCGCATCGGCCGTTCGAGCATCCACACCACCTACGAGATTCACGGCCCCGGCGGAGAAGACCTGCGGGCGAGCGGCGAGATGATCCACGTCCATGTCAGCCCCGACTACAGCACCTCACAGCCGATTCCCGACTGGGTGGTCGCCCGCATCGAGCAGTTCGAGGGCCGTACCCTGCGCCAGATGGAGTTTTCCGCATGAGATACCTGCACACCATGGTCCGCGTGTCGGACGTCGATGCCTCGCTGCGCTTCTACTGCGACCTGCTGGGCCTGCGCGAACTGCGGCGGATGGAAAACGAGGCCGGCCGCTTCACCCTGATCTTCCTCGCCGCCCCCGGCAACGAGCTGGCGCAGGTGGAGCTGACCTACAACTGGGACCAGCAGGGCTATGACGGCGGCCGCAACTTCGGCCACCTGGCCTATGAGGTGGACGACATCTACGCCGCCTGCCAGCGGCTGATGGACGGCGGCGTCACCATCAACCGGCCGCCGCGTGATGGCCACATGGCGTTCGTGCGTTCGCCCGACGGCATCTCGGTGGAACTGCTGCAGGCGGGCAAGGCGCTGCCGCCGGCCGAGCCGTGGGCATCAATGCCCAATACCGGCAGCTGGTAACGCCGGCTGGACTTCCGGTCGCGCGGGCATAACATTGATGGTTCACCCCCCGGCAAACGGGTGGCCACGTTCCTCGTCTTCGGCAGCCGCATGAGGATGACCCATGAGTACCGCCACGGCAACGCTCACCATCGCCCAGCTTCCGGTGCTGGATGACAACTATGTCTATCTCGCCCACGATGCCGCCAGCGGCGCCTGCGCGGTCATCGACCCGGCCGTCTCGGTACCGGTGCTGGAGGAGGCCAATCGTCGCGGCTGGCGCATTACCCATATCCTGAACACCCACTGGCACCCCGACCATGTGGGCGGCAACCAGGCGATCAAGGATGCAACCGGCTGCCAGATCATTGGCCCGCGCGCGGAAGGCGACAGGATTCCCGGCCTCGACCGGGCGGTCGGGGAAGGAGACCGCGTCCGCATCGGCAAATCGGAAGCCGTGGTGATGGACGTGCCGGGCCACACCGGCGGCCACGTGGTCTATTATTTCGCCGAGGCCGGCGTGCTGTTCTCCGGTGACACGCTGTTCGCGCTGGGCTGCGGCCGGCTGTTCGAGGGCTCGCCGGCGCAGATGTGGGATTCGTTGGCCAAGATCCGCGCCTTGCCCGACGACACCACGGTCTACTGCGCGCACGAATACACCCAGAGCAACGGCCGCTTCGCGCTGGCCGTCGACGAGGGCAACGCCGCGCTACAGGCCCGCATGGCCGAGATCGTCCGCCTGCGCGACCAGGGACGGCCGACGGTGCCGTTCCCGCTCGGACTGGACAAGGCGACCAACCCGTTCCTGACCGCCCGCACCGTTGACGAGTTCGCCCTCCGGCGCGCGGCAAAAGATTCATTTCGCGGCTGAGCCGCGGGGAGACAACTTTCGCGGCTCAGCCGCGAGGGGAGACAGCTTTCGCGGCTCAGCCCAAGGATATATCCTGCGGCGCCACCACCAACGTCATGGCCGGGCGTGTCCCGGCCATCCACGACTGGCGGCGTTCGCGTCGGCGCCGGCGGTGTTCGCGTGGATGCGCGGGTCAAGCCCGCGCATGACGGATCAGGGTTGCGGCGGGGTAGCGCCCGGTGTCGCTGACACGCCGGCGGGAGCCGCTGCCTCGGCCGGGCCGGCGTTGACGAGATTCTCCCGCGCGATCGCCGCTTCCGGGCCGTCGGGCGCCAGCGCGATCACCCGGGTCCAGTCGGCGCGGGCGGTGGCCATGTCCTGCCCCAGCGCCGCGATGGTCGCCCGTTCGAGATAGGCCAGCGGTTCGTCCGGCGCCAGCTGCACCGCCGCGTCGATGTCGGTGCGGGCGCCGGCGAGATCGCCGGTCTTGCGCCGCGCGGTCGCCCGCAGCAGCCAGGCGTCCGGCCGGCCCGGCAGCAGCCCCACCGCCCGGTCGAGATCCTTGGTCGCCGCCGCGAAGTCGCTCATCGCCGCCGCCGCGCGGGCCCGGTCGATCAGCAGGTCGCCCTGCAGGCCCGGGCGGGCCTCGGCCTGCGTCACCGCCCGGCTGAGCAGCTCGTAGGCCCGGGCGCCATCACCGGCCAGCAGCGCGGCGTTGCCGGCCTGGCCGTAGAGATCGGCCGACGTGACCGCGCCGCGCGCCATGCCCTCGGGCAGGCCCCGGCCGGCCTCCATGTCCTGGGCCGCCTGCTCCAGCGCCGCCGCCGCCCGTTTGGGCTGCCCCTGCGCCAGCAACGCCAGCGCCAGGCAGTGCTTGGCGGCCACCCCGCCGCCCTCGTCGCGCCAGCGACTGGCGGCGGCGATCGCCTGGGCGGGGTCGGTGCGCGCCTGGGCCAGACAGGCCGCGTAGCGACGGGCGGCCGGACTGGCGGCTTCCATCGCCGCGGCCGCCGCGACGGCGGGCGTCGCGGTGCCAAGGGCGGTGGCGAGGACAGCGGCAAGCGCCAGCAGGGCGGGCAACGGCGGACATCTGGTCATGCCGCCGGTGTAGCAGGTCAGCCGCGCAGAGTCGCCGTCAGCTCGTCGACGGTGGCGCACAGCAGGGCGAGATCGGCCTCGCGCGACAGCCGGTGGTCACCATCCTTGAGCAGCTGGATGCGCACGTCGTCGCTGGTCAGCCGGTCGGCGATGTCGAGCGCCAGCCGCCATGGCACGTCCGGGTCGCGCTGGCCCTGCAACAGCCGCACCGGGCCGGCAAAGGGGATCGGCTTGTCGAGCAGCCGGTGGCGGGCGCCATCCTCGAACAGGGCGCGGGTATAGACATAGGGGTCGGGGCCATAGGCGCTGGGTACCGCCACCTGGCCATCGCGGGCCAGCCGCGCCTGCTGCGCCTCGTCGAGCGAGGCGAACAGTCCCCAGTCGGTGAAGTCCGGCGCCGCCGCCAGCAGCACCAGGCCCGCCACCCGCTCCGGTCGGGCCAGCGCCACCAGCAGCGCCAGCCAGCCACCCATGCTGGACCCCACCAGCAGCAGCGGCCCGGTGGTGGCCGCGTCCAGCACCGCCAGCACGTCGTCGCGCCAGCGGCCGATGGTGCCGTCGGTGAAGGCGCCGCCGGAGGCGCCATGGCCGGAGCAGTCGAGCCGGACATAGGCCTGGCCGCGTGCCGCCAGATGGCCCGCCAGCGCCTCGGCCTTGCCGCCGCCCATGTCCGACATGAAGCCGTGCAGGAACACCACCGTCGGGCCGTCGCCGGGCTGGCGGCGGTAGGCCAGCGCCACGCCGTCGCCGCGGTCGAGCCGCTGGATGTCAGCCGTCGCCGGATCGCGCATCATCACTTGTCGCTCCCGTCCATCATGCCGGCGCCAGCCGGCAAGTAACCAAGGTCGATGACGATAGTGACACGACGGACCGGGCACCAGATGGGAGCGGCTGCATAGCCAGCCCACCGTGATGACCTTGCCCTGGGCCACCTGCTCCGCCTAGACTTGGCAATCACGCAGCGCCCCGCGCAATCGGGTACCGCTCCCCGAGAAGTCAAGGATATCGCCATGCGCCGCGTTACGCCCGGCCCGCATCTCTTCCAATCCCTGTGCGGCACCGGCATCGCCGCCAGCCTCGTGGCCGCGATCTGCACGACGCCGGCACACGCCGACCCGTTGCCGGAGCCAGTGGCGGCGATGATCCGCGCGGCCAGCGGCGACGCCGCCAAGCTCGACGTCGTGACGTCGGTGGCCCGCGCCACCAACCCGCGGTCGCTGGCGGAGATCGACACGCTGGTCGCCAGCCTCGCCGGCGTGAGGGCGCAGTCAACGCCCGTCGTGGTCGCCACGGCCGACGAGGCCCCGCAAGCGCCGGAACCGGCTCCGGATCGTGGCTGGCTGGCCGACTGGACCGGCACCCTGGAGGCAGGGGCCAGCCGCTCCACCGGTAACAGCAAGGACGTCGGCCTGCTGCTGAAGGGCACCGCCAGCCGCGAAAGCGACCGCTGGCGGCACAAGCTCAACGCCCTGCTCGATCGCAAGAAGAGCGACGGCGAACTCACCCGAGCCCGCACGCTGGCCGACTTGCAGTTCGATTACAAATTCGACGGCCCCCTGTCGCTGTACGGCCTGGTGGGCTGGGAGCGGGACCGTTTCGCCGGTTACAGCCGGCGTTTCACCGAGTCCGTCGGCGTCGGCTATCGCCCGCTCGACCGGGAGACAATGACACTCAACCTGACCGCCGGTCCTGCCTTCCGTCAGATCCGCTTCGTCGATGGCAGCCGCGAAAACGAGATCGCCGGTCGCGGCGCGCTGTCCTACCGCTGGCAGATCCACCCGGCGGTGGAATTCGCCCAGGTGGCGGCCCTGGTGCTCGACGGCTCCAACACCTATACCGCCACATCATCACTGACGAGCAAACTGATCGGCGCGGTGTCGGCCCGGCTGTCCTACGACGTGATCCACGAGTCGGACCCGATCGCGGATCTCGCCCGCACGGACACCACGACGCGCTTCTCGGTGGTTTACAACTACTGAGCCGCAAATCCTGAGCGGGCAGCCTGATTCACGCCCGCGAGGCCGCTTCCCGGCTTCCCTCGCAAACGACCAGGCTGCTATAGGGTGCCGGCCCGTTGAACTTTAGGATGGCCCCGATGCCCGAGATGATCCGCGTAACGCTCCCCGATGGCTCGCAGCGAGAGCTGCCGCGCGGGACGACGGCGGCCGACGTCGCGGCCAGCATCGGCGCCGGCCTCGCCAAGGCGGCGCTGGCCGCCCGCGTCGACGGCACGCTGTGGGACATCAACCGGCCGCTGGAGCGTGACGTCCAGCTGGCCATCGTCACCGCCCGCGACGAGAAGGACGCGCTGGAGCTGGTGCGCCACGACTATGCGCACATTCTGGCGGAAGCCGTGCAAAGCCTGTTCCCCGGCACCCAGATCACCTTCGGGCCGGCCACCGACGACGGCTTCTACTACGACTTCGCGCCGCGCGATCGTGCCTTCACCGAGGAGGATCTGCCGGCGATCGAGGAGGAGATGCGCCGCATCATCCGCGCCGACAAGCCGCTCCGGCGCGAGGTGTGGCGCCGCGAGGACCTGATCCGCCGCTGGCAGGAGCAGGGCGAGACGTTCAAGGCGCAATGGGCCGCCGAACTGCCGGATGGCGACGAACTCACCGTCTACTGGTCGGGCGACGACTGGCTGGACATGTGCCGCGGGCCGCACCTGGCCTCGACGGCCAAGGTGCCGGTCGACGCCTTCAAGCTGACCCGCGTTTCCGGCGCCTACTGGCGCGGCGACCAGAACAACGCCATGCTCAGCCGCATCTACGGCACCGGCTGGCTGACCAAGAAGCAGCTCGACGAGCACCTCACCCGGCTGGAGGAGGCCGCCAAGCGCGACCACCGCAAGATCGGCCAGGAGATGAACCTGTTTCACCTCCAGTCGGAGGCACAGGGCTCGGTGTTCTGGCACCCCAAGGGCTATATCCTGTGGCGGCAGCTGGAGGCCTATATGCGCCGCCGGCAGGATGCCGCCGGCTATGTCGAGGTCAAGACGCCGCAGCTGATGGACGCCCGCCAGTGGGAACAGTCCGGTCACTGGGGCAAATACCGTGAGAACATGTTCGTGGTGCCCGACGAGATCCCCGGCACCGAGGAGGATGCGCCCGTACTCTC
This sequence comes from Pseudomonadota bacterium, assembly GCA_963205175.1. Lineage (GTDB taxonomy): Bacteria > Pseudomonadota > Alphaproteobacteria > Sphingomonadales > Sphingomonadaceae > CAUJIW01. The sequence continues at coordinate 37,199 of CAUJIW010000084.1, read as the reverse complement.
CGGTGCCGCCGACCTGATGGCCCTGAAGCCGATGAACTGCCCGGCGCACGTGCTGATCTTCCGCCAGGGCATCAAGAGCTACCGCGACCTGCCGCTGCGTCTGGCCGAATTCGGCTGCTGCCACCGCAACGAGCCCCATGGCGCGCTGCACGGCATCATGCGGGTACGCCAGTTCACCCAGGACGACGCCCACATCTTCGTCCGCGAGGATCAGCTGATCGACGAGATCCGCGACTTCTGCGACCTGCTGGACTCGGTCTACAAGGACCTGGGTTTCGAGCACTACGCCATCAAGCTGGCGCTGCGGCCGGAAAAGCGCTTCGGCGACGACGCCATGTGGGACAAAGCGGAGCAGACGCTGCGCGACGCCGTGCGTGCCGCCGGCCGCGACACGCCAGCTTATGGCTGGGAGGAACTGCCGGGCGAAGGCGCCTTCTACGCGCCCAAGCTTGAGTTCCACCTCACCGACGCCATCGGCCGCACCTGGCAGGTGGGCACCATCCAGGCCGACACCGTGCTGCCGGAGCGGCTGGACGCGTCCTACATCGGCGAGGACGGCGAACGTCACCGTCCGGTGTTGTTGCACCGGGCCATTCTGGGCACGTTCGAGCGTTTCATCGGGATTCTGATCGAGCACCATGCCGGCCGCTTCCCGCTGTGGCTGGCGCCGGTGCAGGTGGTGGTCGCCACCATCGTCTCCGACGCCGACGCCTATGCCGCCGACGTGGTGGCGGCACTCAGGGCCGCCGGCCTGCGCGCAGAGCTGGACGTGCGTAACGAGAAGATCAACTACAAGGTCCGTGAGCACAGCCTGGCCAAGGTCCCCTACCTGCTGGTGGTGGGCAAGCGCGAGGCCGAGGAACGCACGGTCGCCGTGCGCCGGCTGGGCTCGGACGAGAAGCAGGAAGTGGTGGCGCTCGACGCCATCACCGAGCGGCTGCGTCTGGAAGGCACCGCGCCTGATCTGCGCTGCCGCTGAGCCGACCGGGACCGCCCGCGCGACAGGCCTGGTTCACTCCTCGCCGGCGGCCATCGCCTGATAGTCACGCAGCCGGCTGCGCGACCGCAAGCGCACGACGGCATCCGGCGCGGAAGCCTGGATATCGGCACGGAACTGGGCGCGGCGCTCATGAATCGAGGCGATCACCGGCCCCATCGGTACGCCCAGCTCGACCAGCAGCGTCTCCGACAGCTGCAGGCTGGACTCCACCGTCTCCGGCACCGCCTCGGTCACCCCCAGCCGGTAGAGGTGGGCCGCGTGATCGGCGTTGCGCGCGCGCGCCACGATCAGCAGGTCTGGTCGCTCGGCGCGCGCCATGGCCACCATGCGGTCAGCCGCGGCGGAGTCATCCATTGTCACCACCAGCGCCGGCGTATGGGCGAGGTCGGCCCGGCGGAGAAAATCCGGCCGGGTGATGTCGCCATAGTAGACGTGGCGGCCGGCGCGGCGCTGGCGCGCCACCAGTTCGGCGTCGGCGTCGATGGCGATATAGGGAATGTCATGGGCATCCAGCATCGTCGCCACGACCCGGCCGACGCGACCGAAACCGGCCAGAATGACCCGTGCCGCGTCGGCGGCAGGTTCCGGCAACTGCGTTTCATCACTGGCGCCAACCGCCGGCGCCGCCCGCTTCTCCAGCCGCCGGCCAGCCCGGAACAGCAAGGGAATCAGCGTCATGGTCAACACGGCAATGATCAGTACGAAATCCGAGACCTTGCGCGAGATCAGGCCCAGCGTGGTCGCCAGACCTATGATCACCACCGTGAACTCGCCGCCCGGTGCCAGTAGCAGGCCCGCCCGCAGACTGGTCAGCCGGCCGAGCCGGAACAGGCGACCGAGGCCGAAGACCACGCCGCCCTTGACCACCAGCAGACCCAGTACCGCGCCGCCGACCGCCAGCGGCTGGGCGACCACCCGGCCCAGATCGATGCTCATGCCGATGGAGATCAGGAACACACCCAGCATCAGCCCCTTGAACGGCTCGATGGTGACCTCGACCTGCCGGCGATACTCGGTCTCCGCCAGCATCAGACCGGCGATCAGCGCCCCCATCGCCATCGACAGCCCGGCCAGCGCGGTGGTGAGGCTGGCCGCCAGCACCACCAGCAGGCAAGCGGCCATGAACAGATCCTCGCTGCGGGTCGCCGCCACCATGCGATAGAGGGGGCGCAGCAGACGGCGACCGATCAGCACCAGCACGGCGACGGCAATCGCCGCCTGGGCCAGTGCCACGCCCAGCTCGCCCATGGCGGAACCGCTATTGCCCTTGGCCAGCACGCTGACCGCGAACAGGATAGGCACCACCGCGACGTCCTGGAACAGCAGCACCGCGAAGCTGGAACGACCGACGGCCGAGGTCAGCGCCTTCTCCTCGGACAATACCTGAACGATGATCGCGGTCGAGGACACCGCCAGCGCCAGACCGATCACCACCGCCGTGCGAAACGCCTGACCGAACAGCACGGTGATTCCGGCGATGATCGCGGCGCTGAGCAGTACCTGGGACAGGCCCATGCCGAACACCAGCCGACGCATCGCCATCAGGCGGTCGAACGACAGCTCCAGCCCGATCATGAACAGCAGCAGCACCACACCCAGTTCGGCCACCGCCTCGATCTCCGAGCGGTCGATGATGGTGACGGCGGCCAGCCAGGGTATGCTGTGCGCCAGGGCGCCAAGCCCGAAAGGCCCGACCACCATGCCGATCAGGATGAAGCCCAGCACCGGACTGATCTTGAGCTTGTAGAAGACGGGAATGACGATCCCCGCCCCTCCGAGTACGATCAGGGTTTCCTTGAAGGCGGATGGATCAAGCGGTGCGCTCATGGCACAACCCTAAGGGTTGAGCGAACGATGTCCATGGCGCACATGGCCACTGTCCGATATTGCCGGAGTCTGGAACGTTCATGCTGCAGGTGACACGCCACATCCGGATCGACGACGCCGAGATCGAGGAGTCGTTCATCCGCGCCTCGGGACCAGGCGGCCAGAACGTCAACAAGGTGGCGACCGCGGTGCAGATCCGCTTCGACGCCGCGCGCTCCCCCAATCTGCCCGACGACGTGTTTCACCGGCTGCGCACCATCGCCGGCCGGCGGATGACACACGACGGCGTCATCGTCATCACGGCCCAGCGCTTCCGCAGCCAGGAACGCAACCGCGAGGATGCCCTGGCCCGGCTACTGGCAATGATACAGGAGGCCAGCCACCGTCCGACCGTCCGGCGCGAGACCAAGCCCACGCGTGCCTCCCAGCGCCGCCGCGTCGATGACAAGGCCCGGCGCGGCACAGTGAAGGCACTGCGGCGCAAGGGCGCGCCGGCCGATTAGTACACCGCCCCGTCAGCTGGTGATGTAGATCTTCAGCGCCTCGGCCTCGTGCTCGGCATCCTCGATCCGCCGCTTCACCAGATCCCCGATGGAGACGATGCCCAGCAACTGGCCGTCGGCCACCACCGGCAGGTGGCGGAAGCGGCGGCTGGTCATCAGCGCCATGGCGTCCTGCACCCGGTCACGCGGATGGCAGGTGATGACGGGCGAACTCATGATGGTGCGTGCCGGCTGCTGCAACACCGAAGCGCCATGGGTGGCGAGGCCACGGATGACGTCGCGTTCCGAAACCACGCCCGTCACATCGTCGTTGGCGTCGACCGCCAGGACCGCGCCGATCCGCCGGGCGTGCAGCACTTCCACCACGGCGCTGACCGCCGCCTCCTCGGATACCAGGATAACGTCTCCGCCTTTCTGGGCCAGAATGGCCGCAATGGTCATGGCTCCTCTCCTTGTGCTTGTTTCGCCCACGGTTACGCCACACCACGACTGATCTTGCGATGATCACGATTCGCGGGACAAAAGGAAAGGGTGCATATCAGTGGCCCGCGAATCGCGCCGACCCCCGGCGCGGACCCGGGGCGTGACAAGGAGAGGTCATCAAACCATGGAAGTGCGTGATCCCGTGTTGCGGGTGGTCCCCCGCCCTGCCGACATCAACATGAACGGCCATATCTTCGGCGGCTGGATTCTGTCGCAGATGGACATCGCCGGCGGCATGACCGCTCATACCCACGCCCAGGGGCCGGTGGCGACCGTCGCCATCGAGAGCATGACCTTCCACAAGCCGATTCTGCTGGGCGACGTGCTGTCGCTCTACGCCAAGGTCATCCGGGTCGGCCGGACCTCGCTGGCGGTGCAGATCGACGTCTGGGCGCGACGGCGTTCGGCGCCGGAAGAACTCAAGGTCACCGAGGGGGTGTTCACCTTCGTGGCACTGGACAAGAACCAGCGCCCGCGCCCGGTCGACCGGCCCGATCTGGCGCCCGGCGACCTCTGAAACCACCGGACAGCCCGCACGCACGACAAGGGGCGGCGCCACGCTGGCGTCGCCCCCTGAACTCCTGTCAGACCCCTGTCGTTCGAGCCCGATATCTTCCAGCCGGATCAGCCCCGCGCGCTACCATTCGACCTGCGCCCGCAGGCCGAAGATGTCGGCGTCGGTGTCGACGCTGTTCTTCGTTGCCTCGACCCGGACATACTGGGCCAGGAACTTGACATAGTCGATCGGCAGCCAGGTCATCGACAGGCCATAGCCGGTCTGCTTGCCGCCGAGCACCGTGCCGTCATTGAGGTCCAGCTGGTCGATGCGGGCGGAGACCAGGATCGCGCCGGGCCCGCCCTTGTCGAACGGATTGGCGACCTTGGGCGCCAGCCAGGCTCCGTTCTTGTAGCCACGGGACTCGCCGGTCAGCACGTAGCCGCCTTCGACGTACCAGCTGCTGAACGACGGCCTGTTGGCGAGATTGGAGCCACTGACCGTCAGCCGCTGATACTCGCCGGCCGCATAGAGAGGCCCGAACACACCCGCCAGCTCAGCGCCGTATACCGCATCGCCATCGGCGGTGAGACCGCCGGTGTCGGCCAGCCGGGTATCGGTGACACGGGTGAACGGCCGGGTCTTGTATTGATTGGTATGCTTGGTGTCGTCGTTCTCGCGGTGCTGATAGTTCACACCGACGTGGAGCTGGTTCTCACCGAGCTTCGGCGAGTAAACGGCGCGGGCGCCGATCACCAGCGAGTCGTCAGCCACACCGGGGATCGCGCCATTGGGCGTCGAAGATCCGGTCCAATCCGGGAACACGCCGGCATTGACCATGAAATCGCCCTGGGCGAAGCCCGCCGAGACGCCCAGCCGCCGGCTGTGATTGAACGCCTCGTTGGCCTGGCTGCGTTCGATGAAGGTAATGGCGCCGGAGCTGGTCATCGTCTCCAGGCCGGAAAAGCTGTAATGGTTGCCCAGCGTGACGCTGAACGGCGAGTCAGCCGGCGCCCAGGTGAGGATGACATCCTCGTAATTCACCTTGCTGCCGGCGAAATCGAAGTCCGCCTTGTACTTGAAGCCACCCGGCAGACTGCCGGCGGCGCCGAAGATCAGACGGCGGAAATCGCTGTTGAACGCCGGCTGGTCGGCGGCCGGGAGCTTATCGTCACCCTGGGCGCCGCTGCTCGCCGTGCCCATGTCATATTGTATGCGACCGCGCATCTTGAAATCGAACCCGCCGCCGGCTTGCTGCGGCGCGCCCTTCCAGCTGGTGGCCTTCTCGGCCTTGGCCAGCCGGGCACTGAGGTCCTTGATCTGCTCCTGCAGGGCGTCGAGCTGCGCCTGCAGCATCGCCCGCTCCGCATCGGCCTCCGAGATGTCCTGCGCCAGCGCCGGCGTCGCCAGCGGCACGATGCCGGCCACGGCCGCGAGCATGAGTCCACGCGAGAGTGGACGGCTGATCATGAATGACTGTGTGCGCGGCATCTGTTTACCATCTGGCTAATGAGGATGTGGTGACGGTTAAACTGCAAAAATATTGCAGAATGATGACTGCCGGTCACCTTTCCGGCCGTCCGACCCCACACAACAGTGGAAAACGCCCAATTACCGATTGTCCGCCGGCATTGTAGCCGGCTGACAAGACCCCGACATGACAATCCCCGGCCCCTCGAATGAGAGGCCGGGGATTGTCATGTCTCAACGCCTGCCCTGAGGCTGGCAGGCTCAGGCGTCGGCAGGCTCTGCCGTCTTGCGCGGTCGTCCGCGACGGCGACGGCGCGGCTCCTCGCCTGCGTCGGCCTCGGCTGCCGGCGTCACCTCGGCGACCTCGGTCTCGCCGGCTTCGGGCTCAGCCGGGGGCGGCGCCGACTCAGCGGCCGGACCCTCGACACCGAAGGTCTGCACCGAGGCGGAAGCAGCAAATCCCTGGGGCTGGATGTCAATCGGATCAGGTTCCGGTCCGGCATCGCCTTCCTGACCGTCGCGCTCGCGCTGCGGCCGGCTGTCCTCGAACCGGGAGCGGAACTCCGCCAGGACACGATGGTAATGGTCGGCATGCTGCATGTAATATTCGGCCAGGATACGATCCCCGGCCGACGCCGCGTCACGCGCCAGGCCTTTGTACTTCTCCAGCAGTTGCTGGGCGTTGCCACGCACCCGGGCGTCATTGCGTCCACCGGATTCCATGGGACGCCCGCCCGTCTGGACCTGACGCCCGCTGCCACCGCCGCGACCTCTGCGACGCCCGCCTTGACCGTTTCTCATCAATTCCGTTCTTCTTCTGTCGCCCTCAGGCTGTTCGCCCCGTTACCGGCGCGCCAGTGGCGTCGCCTTTCCCTGCGATCCGTCCATATCGGAAATCAGGTGGAGGGGGGAGACCATCGACCCCGTCCGCCTTTGTCTCTAATCGCTTCGTGCGACCATTCCAAGGGGATTCTGCGGCCCGCTCAGTTCGACGCAGCGCGGGTGCCCCGCCAGATCGGGATGCGTGACCGCCGTCAGGCCGGCCGACCGCGCCAGTGCCGACACCGCCGCCGCCTGGGTAGCGCCGACCTCGACAAACGCCCGCCCCGCCGGCGCCAGCAGGCGCGGCAGGTCCGGGATGATCCGCCGGTAATCGTCCAGCCCGTCCGGGCCGGCGAACAAGGCAGTCGCCGGCTCGTGGGCCGCCACATCGCGTGCCAGAACCTCGCCGGTGGCGATGTAGGGCGGGTTGGCGAGGATGCAGTCAAACGGCCCGGCGATCGCCGACCCCCAGTCACCCGTAACGAACGTCGCCCGATCCTCAAGTTCCAGCACCCTGGCATTGCCGGCGGCGACCGCCAACGCCGCGGCGCTGCGATCGACACCCAGTCCGGTCGCACGCGGGAACTCATGCAGCACCGCCAGCAGCAGGCAGCCGCTGCCCGTGCCCAGATCGAGCACGCGCAGTGGCGTCTGGCGCGGCCAGGCGGCCACCGCCGCCTGCACCAGCGTCTCGCTGTCGGGGCGGGGAATCAGCGTCGCCGGCGTGACCGTGAAATCAAGCGACCAGAACTCGCGATGACCAACAATATAGGCGACGGGCTCGGCCATGGTCCGGCGGGCGACCCATGCCTCGACACGAGCGCGCACGTCATCGGGCACCGGCGCGTCAAGGTCCACCAGCATGGCGAGGCGGGGCAGGCCCAGCGCCTCCGCCAGCAGCACCTCGGCATCCAGCCGGGGCTGGTCGATACCGGCCGCCGCCAGCGTCGCCGCCGCGCGCAGGACAACCGCCCTGCGGGTCGCGCCCTCGCCCATTCAGCCCTGCTCGTCCAGCGACGCAAGCTTCTCCGCCTGATCCTCGGCGATCAGTGCCTGCACCAGCTCCTCCAGCGCCTCGCCCTGGAGCACCGCATCGAGCTTGTGCAGCGTCAGGTTGATGCGGTGATCGGTGACGCGCCCTTGCGGGAAATTATAGGTGCGGATGCGCTCGGAACGGTCGCCGGAGCCGACCTGGCTCTTGCGCGCGTCGGCACGCGCCGCCGCCACTTTCTCGCGTTCCATCTCGTACAGCCGGGCACGCAGGATTTTCAGCGCCTTGGCCTTGTTCTTGTGCTGACTCTTCTCATCCTGCTGGCTGACCACCAGCCCCGTGGGCAGGTGTGTGATGCGCACCGCCGAATCGGTGGTGTTGACCGACTGGCCGCCGGGCCCGGACGAGCGGAACACGTCGATGCGCAGATCCTTGTCGTCGATCTGGATGTCGACATCCTCCGCTTCAGGCAGCACGGCGACGGTGGCCGCCGAGGTGTGGATGCGCCCGCCTGACTCCGTCACCGGCACCCGCTGCACCCGATGCACGCCGGATTCGAACTTCAGCTTGGCGAACACCCCCTGGCCGGTGATGGAGGCCACCACTTCCTTGTAGCCGCCCATGTCGGACGGCGAGGCGGAAATCGGCTCCACCCGCCAGCCCTGGGTTTCCGCATAGCGCGAATACATGCGGAACAGGTCACCGGCGAACAGTGCCGCCTCATCGCCACCGGTGCCGGCGCGGATTTCGAGGATCGCCGATTTCTCGTCCGCCACGTCCTTGGGCAGCAGCATGATCTTGAGCTGGCGCTCGGCCTCCGGCAACCGGTCCTTGACCGCGTCCAGTTCGTCGCGCGCCAGTTCCTTCATGTCGGCATCGGCGCCGGGATCGGCGAGAATCTGCTCCGCCTCCCGGATATCATCGGCCAGCCGCGTCAATGCGTTGGCGGCCTCCACCACCGGCGCCAGCTCGGCGTATTCGCGCGACAGCTTGACGAACCGGTCGGCGGCCAGACCAGGGTCGGCCATGGTATGCGACAGCTCGGCATGACGGGCGCGAATGCGCTCCAGCTTGGCCAGTGGGATGCCGACCATCGCTCAGTCCCGGTAGACGGCCAGCGCCGTCTCGACCTGGTCCAGCGCCACCGCCTGCTGGGCGCCGGTCGCCAGATCCTTCAGTATCACCTCGCCGCGCGCCAGCTCGTCCTCGCCGAGAATCAACACCGCCGGCGCACCCATGTCACTAGCCCGCGACAGCCGCTTCTTCAGGTTGCCACGAAACGCCTGCTCGACCACGAAGCCCGCCCGCCGCAGCCGGGCCGTGAGCCCGACCGCCGCCAGCTGGGACGCCTCGCCCATCGGCACCACGGTGATCGGTCCGCGCGGAGCCGCCGGCAGGTCGACCAGCATGCCCAGCCGCTCGATGCCGCCGGCCCAGCCGATCGCCGGCGTCGCCGGGCCGCCGAGCTGTTCGATCAGACCATCGTAGCGACCACCGGCCAGCACCGTGCCCTGGGCGCCCAGGTGGGTGGTCGTGAACTCGAAGGCGGTGTGGCAGTAATAATCCAGCCCGCGCACCAGCCGGGGCTGGACGACATAGGGCACGCCCACCGACTCCAGGCCTTTGAGCACCGTTTCGAAAAACGCGCCGGCCTCGGCGGAGAGAAAGCGGTCGAGCAGCGGCGCATCGGCCACCAGCGCACGATCGCCCTCGTCCTTGGAATCGAGAATGCGCATGGGGTTCTTGTGCAGCCGGGTCTTGCTGTCCTCCGACAGCGCCGCCTCATGGCGCCCGAAATAGCCCACCAGCGCCTCGCGCCAGGCCAGCCGGCTCGGCGTGTCGCCCAGCGTGTTGATCTCCAGCTGGACCTTGCCGGCCAGCCCCAGCTCGTCCAGCAGGTGCGCCGCCAGCGCCAGCAGCTCGATATCCGCCTGCGGCTCGGCCACCCCCATGATTTCGGCGTCGATCTGGTGGAACTGGCGGTAGCGCCCCTTTTGCGGCCGCTCGTAGCGGAACACCGGGCCGTGGGCGGCGAGCTTCAGCGGGCTGAGCTGCTGCCAGCCGTTCGACAGATAGGCCCGGCACAGCCCGGCGGTGAATTCCGGGCGCAGCGTCAGTGATTCGCCGCCGCGATCCTCGAACGTGTACATTTCCTTCGACACGATGTCGGTAGTCTCGCCAATGCCGCGCGCGAACAGTTCGGTGAACTCGAAAATCGGCGTGTCGACGCCGCGGAAGCCATAGGCACGAGCCAGCCGCTCGAACGTCGCCACCACATGGGCGAAACGCTCGGCGTCTTCCCCGAACAGATCCCGCGTGCCGCGCACCGGCTGAAGTTTCGACATCGGCTTGAACTCCTGAAACAGCCGCCGCTTATACGGGCATCGCGGACGGGGTGAAAGTCTCGATCAGCCCCGCCCAGGCGTCCGCCAGCACATCCTCCAGACCCGCGACGCCGACCACATAGAGATAGGGCTCGATGAGCTCCAGCTCGATCAGCGCCAGCCGGCCATCGTCCAGCCGCACCAGGTCGACGCGGGCATGAAACAAGGGCGCCGAGACCGCCGCCAGCGCCGCCACGCCAACCGCCAGTTCCTCGGCGCTGGGGTGATAGACCTGCGTCGTACCGCCGAAGCTCGACTGGATGCGGTAGTCGCCGGGCGCCGCCCGCTTGACCACGCCATGGCTGAAACGGCCGCCGAAGTAGAGGAAGCTGTACTCCCCCTCCGCCGCCACCGAGGCGAGATAAGGCTGGATCATCGCCGGACCGGGCGGCAGCGCCTCGGCCGCCGGCCAGGGATCGCCCGCGCCCAGCCGCACCTGGCGCCAGGCGCCGGCGCCGACCTGCGGCTTGATCACCAGTCGGTCGGTGGCAAAATCAGCAAAGGCACGGGCGGCCTGTGCCGGCGTCGCCGCGTCCACCCATACCGTCGGCACCACGGTGACGCCGCGCGCCTCCATGTCGCGCAAATAGGTCTTGCGCATGTTCCAGCGGATGACTTCGAGCGGATTGACCAGCCGCGTCGCGGCGGCGATGCGCTCCAGCGCGGCTAAAAAGGCGTCGGGACGGGCCGCGTAATCCCAGGTCACCGAGACGATGGCGGCCGCATAGGCTGACCAATCGGCCTCGGCGTCATCCCAGCGTCGCAGTTCGGTGGCGTAGCCATGGCGGGCCAACGCAGCGGCCACCACGGCCACCTGCGCGTCGCCTTCCCAGGCATCCACCCTGCGATCGGCAGCACCCGGCATCATGTCGCCGGAAGCGAGGATGGCAACAACGGACATGGACGGAACCTCGACCAAACGAAAGAAACAGTCGGACCAGTGACAAACGAACACCGACACTTCATGAGAAAAGCCGCCCGGCGGGACCGGGCGGCTTTCTCGGGCCAATGCCGTTCGGCGTGCCTCAGGCCGCCTCGCCCTCCGGCGAGGGCAGCCCCTTGGCCTGTTGGCTGGCGCGCAACGCAACATCGCGGGCATTCGCCGCGACACGGACACGGTTGACACCAGCACCAGTACCAGCCGGGATCAGGCGACCAACGATCACGTTCTCCTTGAGACCGTTCAACCGGTCGATCTTGCCCTGCACCGAAGCCTCGGTCAGCACACGGGTGGTCTCCTGGAAGGAGGCCGCCGAGATGAACGAGCGGGTCTGCAGGGACGCCTTGGTGATGCCAAGCAGGATCGGCTTACCCTCGGCGGGTTCGCGACCTTCCTTCAGCACCTTGGCGTTGATCTCGTCCATCTCCTCGCGGTCGACCTGCTCGCCCGGCAGCAGCGTGGTGTCACCGGACTTGGTGATCTCCACCTTCTGCAGCATCTGGCGCACGATGACCTCGATGTGCTTGTCGTTGATCTTCACGCCCTGCAGGCGATAGACCTCCTGGATCTCGTTGACGAGGTAGGCGGCCAGCGCCTCGACGCCCAGCACGTCCAGAATGTCGTGCGGATCCGGGTTGCCGTCGAGCAGATACTCGCCGCGCTGGATGAAGTCGCCTTCCTGCACCGAGACGTGCTTGCCCTTTGGGATCAGATACTCGACCGGCTCCGCGCCATCTTCCGGACGGATGATGATGCGACGCTTGGTCTTGTAGTCCTTGCCGAACTCGACCCGGCCGGTGGCCTGGGCGATGATGCCGTGGTCCTTCGGCTTGCGCGCCTCGAACAGTTCGGCGACACGCGGCAGACCGCCGGTGATGTCGCGGGTCTTGGCGGCTTCCAGCGGAATACGCGCGATCACGTCACCGCTGTGCACCTTGTCGCCGTCGTTGACCGACAGAATCGCGTCCACCGCCAGGAAGTAGCGGGCGGCCTCCGCCGTGCCATCCTTCTCGTCGAGCAGGGTGATGCGCGGCCGCAGGTCGCCGGACTTCGGCTGGGACTTCCAGTCGCTCACCACCTTGTTGGTGATGCCCGTGGCTTCGTCCGTTTCCTCCTTCAGCGACACGCCCTCGATGAGGTCCTGGTACTTCACCACACCACCCTTTTCGGTGATGATTGGCCGGGTGTAGGGATCCCACTCCGCCAGACGCTCGCCCTTGGTCACCTTGTCGCCGGCCTTCTTGAGCAGGCGGGCGCCGAACGGCACGCGGTGGCTGGCCCGCTCGCGACCCTCGCCGTCGACGAGCGCCAGTTCGAGCGTGCGGCTCATGACGATCAGACGACCGCGGCTGTCTTCAACCACATGCTCGTTCTTCAGCACGACGGTCGCGTCAGCCGACGCTTCCAGCGATGACTGCTCAGACACCTGCGCCGCACCACCGATGTGGAAGGTGCGCATGGTGAGCTGGGTACCCGGTTCGCCGATCGACTGGGCAGCGATCACGCCCACCGCCTCGCCGATGTTGACCGGCGTACCGCGCGCGAGGTCACGGCCGTAGCACTTGCCGCAAACGCCCTGCTCGGTCTCGCAGGTCAGCACCGACCGGATCTTGATGGACTGAACGCCGGCCTTGGCGATCAGGTCCACTTCAGCCTCGCTCAGCAGCGTGCCGGCCGGCACGATGACGTCGCCGGTCTTGGGATCAAGCACGTCCAGTGCCGCGGTACGGCCAAGGATGCGCTCGGCCAGGCTGACGATGACCTGACCGCCCTCGACGATCGCCGCCATCTCCAGGCCGTTCTCGGTGCCGCAGTCGTCCTCGGTGATGACGCAGTCCTGACTGACGTCGACCAGACGACGGGTGAGGTAACCCGAGTTCGCGGTCTTGAGCGCGGTGTCGGCCAGACCCTTGCGGGCGCCGTGGGTCGAGTTGAAGTACTCAAGGACGGTCAGGCCTTCCTTGAAGTTCGAGATGATCGGCGTTTCGATGATCTCGCCCGACGGCTTGGCCATCAGGCCGCGCATGCCGGCGAGCTGCTTCATCTGTGCCTGGCTGCCGCGGGCGCCGGAGTGAGCCATCATGTACACCGAGTTGATGTCGAGCTCGCGGCCTTCCGACGACACCGGCATCGCCGAAATGCGCTTCATCATCGCTTCGGCGACCTTGTCGCCGCACTGGGCCCAGGCGTCGACGACCTTGTTGTACTTCTCGCCCTGGGTGATCAGGCCGTCCTGGTACTGCTGCTCATATTCCTTCACCAGCGCCTTGGTCTCGGCAACCAGCTGCTCCTTTTCGGCGGGGATGACCATGTCATCCTTGCCGAAGGAAATGCCGGCCATGCAGGCATGGCGGAAACCCAGCGCCATGATGGCGTCGGCGAACAGCACCGTCTCCTTCTGGCCGCAGTGGCGATAGACGGTGTCGATGACGTCGCCGATCTCCTTCTTGGTCAGCAGGCGGTTGATGGTCTCGAACGGAACCTTGTGCGACTTGGGCAGACATTCGCCAATCAGCATCCGGCCCGGCGTGGTGACGACGCGCTTGATGTAGACGTTGCCGCTCTCGTCGACCTGCTCGACACGGCTGGTGATCTTGGAGTGCAGCGTCACCGCCTTGGCGTTGAGCGCCTGGTGCACCTCCTTCATGTCGGCCAGCAGCATACCTTCGCCGACGCTGCCCTTGCGCTCCATCGACAGGTAATAGATGCCGAGCACGATGTCCTGCGACGGCACGATGATCGGCTTGCCGTTGGCGGGGCTGAGGATGTTGTTCGTCGACATCATCAGCACGCGCGCTTCCAGCTGCGCCTCAAGCGACAGCGGCACATGGACGGCCATCTGGTCGCCGTCGAAGTCAGCGTTGAACGCGGCGCAGACCAGCGGATGCAGCTGGATCGCCTTGCCCTCGATCAGCACCGGCTCGAACGCCTGAATGCCCAGGCGGTGCAGCGTCGGCGCGCGGTTGAGCATCACCGGATGTTCGCGGATCACCTCGTCCAGGATGTCCCAGACTTCCTTGCGCTCCTTCTCCACCCACTTCTTGGCCTGCTTCAGGGTCATCGACAGACCCTTGGCGTCGAGGCGCGAGTAGATGAACGGCTTGAACAGCTCCAGCGCCATCTTCTTCGGCAGGCCGCACTGGTGCAGCTTGAGTTCCGGACCGGTCACGATGACCGAACGACCCGAATAGTCGACGCGCTTGCCGAGCAGGTTCTGACGGAAACGGCCCTGCTTGCCCTTGAGCATGTCGGACAGCGACTTCAGCGGCCGCTTGTTGGCGCCGGTGATGGTGCGGCCACGCCGGCCGTTATCGAACAGCGCGTCAACGGCTTCCTGCAGCATGCGCTTCTCGTTGCGCACGATGATATCCGGCGCGCGCAGCTCGATCAGCCGCTTCAGGCGATTGTTGCGGTTGATGACGCGACGATAGAGGTCGTTCAGGTCCGAGGTCGCGAAGCGGCCACCGTCGAGCGGCACAAGCGGACGCAGTTCAGGCGGGATCACCGGCACGACGGTCAGGATCATCCATTCCGGCTTGTTGCCGGACTCGATGAAGCTGTCGATCACGTTGAGCCGCTTGATGATCTTTTTCGGCTTCAGCTCGGACTTGGTCTGCTCCAGTTCCTCGCGCAGGCGCAGGCGCTCGGCCTCAAGGTCGAGCGCGATCAGCAGCTCGCGGATCGCTTCCGCGCCGATGCCGGCGGTGAAGGCGTCCTCGCCATATTCGTCCTGGGCTTCCAGCAGCTGATCTTCCGACAGCAGCTGATACTTCTTCATCGGCGTCAGGCCCGGCTCGACGACGATGTAATATTCGAAGTACAGCACCCGCTCGAGATCCTTGAGCGGCATGTCGAGCAGCAGGCCGATACGGCTGGGCAGCGACTTCAGGAACCAGATGTGCGCGACCGGCGCGGCGAGGTCGATATGCCCCATGCGTTCGCGACGCACCTTCGAGACGGTGACTTCAACGCCGCACTTCTCGCAGGTGATACCCTTGTACTTCATGCGCTTGTACTTGCCGCACAAGCACTCATAGTCCTTGATCGGGCCGAAGATACGGGCGCAGAACAGACCGTCCCGTTCCGGCTTGAAGGTGCGGTAGTTGATGGTTTCCGGCTTCTTGATCTCACCGAACGACCAGGACTTGATGCGCTCGGGCGAGGCAATCGAAATCTTGATCTTGTCGAACGTCTCCGGCTTCTGGGCCGGGTTGAAGAAATTCACCAGTTCCTGGTTCATGCGCCTGTTCCTTGGCTTCAGGGCCGAAATATCAGCAGGGTGAGCAGGCCCCGCTCCGTCATCCGCGTCGGGACGACGCAACGGGGCGCGTCACCTACTCCTCGTCGCTGGTCTGCAGCTCGACATTCAGGCCGAGCGACCGCATTTCCTTGACCAGCACGTTGAAGCTTTCGGGGATGCCGGCCTCGAAGGTATCGTCGCCCTTGACGATCGCTTCGTAGACCTTGGTGCGGCCGACCACGTCGTCGGACTTCACCGTCAGCATTTCCTGGAGCGTGTATGCCGCGCCATAGGCCTGCAGTGCCCAGACTTCCATTTCACCGAAGCGCTGACCGCCGAACTGCGCCTTGCCACCCAGCGGCTGCTGGGTCACCAGGCTGTACGGGCCGATCGAGCGGGCGTGGATCTTGTCGTCGACCAGGTGATGCAGCTTGAGCATGTACATGTAGCCCACGGTCACCTTGCGATCGAACGCCTCGCCGGTACGCCCGTCGTAGAGCGTGACCTGGCCGCTGGTGTCGTAGCCCGCCTTCGCCAGCATCGCGGAGACATCTGCCTCGCGCGCACCGTCGAACACCGGCGTCCCCATCGGCACGCCCGGTCGGAGATTCTCCGCCAGTTCGACGACTTCGTCGGCCGAACGGCTTTCGATCTCCTCGTGGTAGCGTTCGCCGTAGATGTCCTTCAACCGCTCGACGACAGCCTGGGGCGGTGGCGCCGCCACCGGATCGGGATTGGCGTCGCGCCACTGCTGGAGCGCCGCCTCGATCTGCTGACCAAGACCGCGCGCCGCCAGACCAAGGTGGGTTTCGAAGATCTGACCGACGTTCATGCGGCTGGGCACGCCCAGCGGGTTCAGCACCATGTCAACCGGGGTGCCGTCTTCGAGGAACGGCATGTCCTCGCTCGGCAGTACGCGGCTGATGATACCCTTGTTGCCGTGACGGCCGGCCATCTTGTCGCCCGGCTGCAGCTTACGCTTCACCGCGACGAACACCTTGACCATCTTCAGCACGCCCGGCGGCAGCTCGTCGCCGCGCTGAAGCTTCTCGACCTTCTCCTCGAAGCGCTTCTCCAGGCCCTTGCGGGATTCCTCCCACTGACCCTTGACCGCCTCGATATCAGCCTGACGGACATCATCGGAGACCGCGAACTTCCACCACTCGTGGCGTGGGGTTTCCGCCAGCACCGCGTCAGTGATCTCGCTGCCCTTCTTGAAACCCTTGGGGCCCGACGCAGCGACCTGGCCGACCAGCATGTCCTTCAGACGCGCGTAGGTCGAGCGGTCGAGAATCGCCCGTTCGTCCTCGCGGTCCTTGGTCAGGCGCTCGATCTCCTCGCGCTCGATGGCGAGCGCGCGCTCGTCCTTCTCGACGCCGTGGCGGTTGAACACCCGCACCTCGACGACGGTTCCGGAAACGCCCGGCGGCAGCCGCAGCGACGTGTCGCGCACATCCGACGCCTTCTCGCCGAAGATCGCCCGCAGCAGCTTCTCTTCCGGCGTCATCGGACTCTCGCCCTTCGGCGTGATCTTGCCGACCAGGATGTCGCCTGGATTCACTTCGGCGCCGATGTAGGTGATGCCCGCCTCGTCGAGGTTGCGCAGCGCCTCCTCGCCGACGTTGGGGATGTCGCGGGTGATGTCCTCCGGCCCGAGCTTGGTGTCGCGGGCCATCACCTCGAATTCCTCGATGTGGATCGAGGTGAAGATGTCTTCCTTGACGATCCGCTCCGAGATCAGGATCGAGTCCTCGAAGTTGTAGCCGTTCCACGGCATGAAGGCGACCAGCGCGTTGCGGCCCAGCGCCAGCTCGCCGAGCTGGGTCGACGGACCGTCGGCGATGATGTCACCCTTGGCCACCACGTCACCCACTTTCACCAGCGGCCGCTGGTTGATGCAGGTGTTCTGGTTGGAGCGCTGGAACTTCAGCAGATTGTAGATGTCGACGCCCGACTTGCCGGCCTCGACCTCCTGAGTCGCGCGCACGACGATGCGGGTGGCGTCGACCTGGTCGACGATGCCGGCGCGGCGGGCGGCGATGGCGGCGCCGGAGTCACGGGCGACCGTCGCTTCCATGCCGGTGCCGACGAACGGCGCTTCCGCGCGCACCAGCGGCACGGCCTGACGCTGCATGTTCGAGCCCATCAGCGCGCGGTTGGCGTCGTCATTCTCCAGGAACGGAATGAGCGAGGCCGCCACCGACACCAGCTGCTTCGGGCTGACGTCCATCAGCGTGATCTGCTCGCGCGGCGCCACGAGGAACTCGCCGGCCTCGCGGGCAGACACCAGCTCGTCGATCAGCCGCCCCTCGGCGTCGGTCGGCGAGTTGGCCTGGGCAATGGTATGCTTGGCCTCTTCCATCGCCGACAGATAGATCACCTCGTCGGTTACCTTGCAGTCGACGACACGGCGGTACGGCGTCTCGATGAAGCCGTACTTGTTGACGCGGCTGTAGGTCGCAAGGCTGTTGATCAGACCAATGTTCGGCCCTTCCGGCGTTTCGATCGGGCAGATACGTCCATAGTGGGTCGGGTGAACGTCGCGGACCTCGAAGCCCGCGCGCTCGCGGGTGAGGCCGCCCGGGCCCAGCGCCGAGACGCGACGCTTGTGGGTGACTTCCGACAGAGGGTTGGTCTGGTCCATGAACTGCGACAGCTGCGAGGAACCGAAGAACTCGCGCACCGCCGCCACCGCCGGCTTGGCGTTGATCAGGTCGTTGGGCATGACCGTGTCGATGTCGACCGAGGACATGCGTTCCTTCACCGCGCGCTCCATGCGCAGCAGGCCGACGCGGTACTGGTTTTCCAGCAGCTCGCCCACCGAACGCACGCGGCGGTTGCCGAGGTTGTCGATGTCGTCGATCTCGCCCTTGCCGTCCTTCAGGTCGACCAGCGTCTTGATGACGGTGAGGATGTCTTCCTTGCGCAGCACGACGATGTCGTCGGCGCAGTCGAGGTCCAGGCGCATGTTCATCTTGACGCGGCCGACGGCCGACAGATCGTAGCGCTCGGGGTCGAAGAACAGGCCGTGGAACAGGCCTTCGGCGGTCTCGCGGGTCGGCGGCTCGCCGGGGCGCATGACGCGATAGATCTCGGCCAGCGCGTGGTCGCGCTCCTCGACCTTGTCGGCCATCAGGGTGTTGCGGATCCACGGACCGATGTTGACGTGATCGATGTCGAGCACGTCGAGCTGGTCGAAGCCGACCTTGTCGAGCTTGGCGAGGTTGTCCTTGTTCACCTCGTCACCGGCCTCGATGTAGATCTCGCCGGTCTTCTCGTTGATCATGTCGAACGCGGCGTAGCGGCCGTAGATCTCCTCGGTGGGGATCAGCAGCTCCTTCAGGCCGTCGTTGGCGGCCTTGCGCGCCGCGCGCGGGGTGATCTTGCCCCCCGCCTTGAACACCACCTCGCCGGTGGCGGCGTCGAGCACGTCGTAGGCCGGCTTGATGCCGCGCCACTGGTCGGCGACGTAGGGGGTCTTCCAGCCATTCTGGTCGCGCACCCAGGTCACGCGGCCGTAGAAATGGTTGAGGATCTCTTCCGAGTGCAGGCCCAGCGCATAGAGCAGCGTCGTCACCGGCAGCTTGCGCTTGCGGTCGATGCGGACATTGACGATGTCCTTGGCGTCGAACTCGAAGTCCAGCCACGAACCGCGATACGGAATGACCCGCGCGGCGAACAGGTACTTGCCCGACGAGTGGGTCTTGCCCTTGTCGTGGTCGAAGAACACGCCCGGGCTGCGGTGCATCTGGGAGACGATGACGCGCTCGGTGCCGTTGATGATGAAGGTGCCGTTCTCGGTCATGAGCGGCATGTCGCCCATGTAGACGTCCTGCTCCTTGATATCGAGCACGGAGCGGGCACCAGTGTCCTGATCGACTTCAAACACGATCAGCCGCAGGGTGACGCGCATCGGCGCGGCGTAGGTCATGCCGCGCTGGCGGCACTCGTCGACGTCGTACTTCGGGTCTTCCAGCTCGTAGCGGACGAAGTCCAGCTCGGCGGTGCCGGCGAAATCACGGATCGGGAACACCGACCGCAGGGTCTTTTCCAGACCCGACACGTAGTCGGGGCGCGAACGCAGGAACTGCTCGTAGGATTCCCGCTGCACTTCAATGAGGTTGGGCATCTCCACGACCTCGCGGATATGTCCGAAGGTCTTGCGGATACGCTTGCGTCCGGTGAACGACGTCGCCTGGGTGGCCATGGGTGTGTTCGTCCTCGCTCGTCACTGTCTCAACAGGCGCGGACGCGGAAAAAAGCCGCAAGCCTCCCTAGCGGGAGGCCGCCGCTTTGCCGCGTCTTCGGTTCCGGGCCGATCCATGCGTTCAGCGCGCTGCGCAACGGCGCGCCATGTCCCGATCGACTCCGGGTGTGCGGGCGGTATAGGGGGCCGCATTCCGCATGTCAAACGCTCCGGCGCGATCAGCACCGGGCGCCAAAGAGAAAGGGCGGCCCCCGGAGGCGCCGCCCTTGCCCGTAACTTGCCGTGAAGGCGCAAGCTTACTTGAGTTCGACGGTCGCGCCGGCTTCCTCAAGCTGCTTCTTGATCTTCTCGGCCTCGTCCTTGCTGACGCCTTCCTTGATCGCCTTCGGCGCGCCCTCGACGAGGGCCTTCGCTTCGGTCAGACCGAGGTTGGTGATCGCGCGGACTTCCTTGATCACGTTGATCTTCTTGCCGTTGTCCGACACCAGAACGACGTCGAACTCGGTCTTCTCTTCAGCGGCCGGCGCAGCGGCGCCACCAGCGGCCGGCGCGGCAACCGCGACGGCAGCGGCGGCGGAAACGCCCCACTTCTCTTCGAGCATCTTCGCCAGTTCGGCGGCTTCCAGCACGGTCAGCGCCGACAGATCATCAACCAGTTTCGCAAGATCAGCCATTGTTCATCTCCAAATGGGCGCACAGCGGCGCCGCAAAAAGTTTTCTAAGGTTAAGCAGCTTTATCGCCATAGGCGGCGAACACGCGGGCGAGCTTCGCCGCCGGTTCGCTGACGACGCGGACGACCTTGGTCGCCGGCGCATTGATGAGGCCGAGCAGCTTGGCCCGGAGTTCATCGAGCGACGGCAGTTCGGCCAGCGCCTTCACGCCATTGACGTCGAGGACGGTCGCCCCCATCGCGCCACCAACGATTTCGAGCTTCTCGTTATCCTTGGCGAAAGCGACGATCACCTTGGCCGCGGCCACGGGATCCTTGGAGGTGCCGAGCGCGGTCGGACCGGTCAGCATGTCGCTGATACCGGTGTAGTCCGTGCCCTCAAGCGCCAGGCGAGCGAGCTTGTTCTTCGCCACTTTGAAGCTGGCGCCCGCTGCCCGCATCTTTCTCCGGAGATCGTTCACCTGGGAGACGGTCAGACCCTTGTTACGGGCGACCACCACCACCGACGTCTCGGAGAAGGTTGCGTTGAGCGAGGAGACCATCTCCTTTTTCTGGACTCTGTCCATGCTCTTCTCCTGTTTGGCTATCGGAAGACCCAACAGCCGGTTGAGCTGGAACCCGGAAATAATCTCCGAGCCCCGTTGCCCGTCCGTGGGGTCAGTCCCGACACCCGGTCGAAGAGCCGTATGGCCTTCTTGCGGTCGGCCCCGCATCGCACGCGCGGAGCCGTAAAGTCTCGTTTCCCCGTCTATGCAGGCTTGGCGTTTAAGCACTCCCGGGAAAGGCGTGCGCCTGCAGTCTCGGACGGATGGCCGGTGATCCTCTGGCGAGGCGGCACCGGCCGTCCTCCCGCCGCTCGCGCGGCGGGAATTCGGTTCATGTCAGCGTCAGATGGCGCCGCTGACGTTGGCGATATCCACCTTCACGCCCGGGCCCATGCTGGACGACAGGGCGATCTTCTCAAGATACTTACCCTTGGCGCCCGACGGCTTGGCCTTGATGATGGCATCGACGAAGGCATCGAAGTTCGCGCGCAGATCTTCCGCCGCGAAGCTCGCCTTGCCGAGGCGGGCGTGGATGATGCCCGCCTTCTCGACGCGGAACTCCACCTGACCGCCCTTGGCCGCCTTGACGGCGTCGGCGACGTTGGGAGTCACGGTGCCGAGCTTCGGGTTCGGCATCAGGCCCTTGGGGCCGAGGATCTTGGCGACGCGGCCCAGCAGCGCCATCATGTCCGGCGTGGCAATGCAGCGATCGAAGTTGATTTCACCCTTCGACACCGCGTCCACCAGCTCCTCCGCGCCGACGACATCGGCACCGGCGGCCTTGGCTTCATCCGCCTTGCCTTCCTTGGCGAACACGGCGACGCGAACGGTCTTGCCGGTGCCCTTGGGCAGGGTGGTGACGCCGCGGACCATCTGGTCGGCGTGACGCGGATCAACATTCAGGTTGATGGCGACCTCGATGGTCTCATCAAACTTGGCGACCGCGTTGGTCTTGACGATCGAGATCGCCTCGTCGATCGAGTAGAGCTTCTTCCGATCAACGGTCGGAACCAGCTTCTGCATGCGCTTGGTCAACTTGGCCATGGTTTAGCCCTCCACCACTTCGAGGCCCATGGACCGGGCGGAACCTTCAATCGAGCGCATGGCGGCCTCGATGTCGGTCGTGTTCAGATCCGGCATCTTGGTCTCGGCGATCTTGCGCACGTCCGATTTGGTCACCTTGCCGATGAAGCCACGGCCCGGCGTGGCCGTGCCCTTCTTCACGCTGGCAGCCTTGGACAGCAGATAGGTCGCCGGCGGCGTCTTCATCTCGAAGGAGAAGGAGCGGTCGGCATAGACGGTGATGACGACCGGAATCGGCATCCCCTTTTCCATGTCGCCGGTCTTGGCGTTGAACGCCTTGCAGAACTCCATGATGTTGACACCGCGCTGACCGAGCGCCGGACCGATCGGCGGGCTCGGATTGGCAGCGCCGGCGCCGACCTGGAGCTTGATATAGCCCGTAATCTTCTTGGCCATTGTTCCAACCTTCCATGCCCGCCGGCCCGCAAGGAGCCGATGGGCGTTGCACGCCGGCGAACCCCGCCGGCAGGTGCGGTTGCCGTGGTTCATAACGGCAGATGGCTCTGCCTCCCACGTTCGCCCGCCAGCCCAACCGCGCGGCTGGCGGGTAAGCTCTTACTTGACGCGCTCGACCTGCTCGAAGTCCAGTTCGACCGGGGTGGCGCGACCGAAGATCGACACCGACACCTTGACCCTGGCGCGATCGAAATCGATCTCTTCCACGAGGCCGTTGAACGACGCGAACGGACCGTCAAGCACCCGCACGGAATCGCCGATCTCGAACTCGGCCCGTGCCTTGGCCTTGGGCGCCGCCTCGGCGGTCTGCATGTGCAGGATGCGCGCGGCCTCGGCCTCGCTGATCGCCTGCGGCTTGCCCTTGGGCCCCAGGAAGCCGGTCACCTTGGGCGTGTTGCGCACCAGGTGATAGACGTCGTCGGTCATATCCATCTTGGCCAGCACGTAACCGGGGAAGGAGGTGCGGTCCGTCACCACCTTCTTGTTACGGCGCACCTCCGTCACCTTCTCGGTGGGCACCTCCACCTGCGGCACGAGTGCCGACAGGCCGAGCCGCTCGGCCTCGGCCCTGATCGCGTCACGCACCTTGTTCTCGAACCCGGAGTAGGCGTGAATGATGTACCAACGCGCTGTCATCTCGGTCCTTGAAAGTCCTGCTCTGGCTAGAACGCCACGGGATGCCCCGCGACACCTGACCGAATTAACCCAGATTAACCAACCACTTGACGATAGACGCGAGCACCCAGTCAACGCCCAGGAAAAACAGCGCCAGCACCGTGGTCAGGATGAACACCATGATGGTGGTCACCATGGTCTCCCGACGGGTCGGCCATGCAACCTTGCGCGTTTCCTGACGCACCTGGCGGACGAAATCGCCAGGGCTGACCTTCGGCCGTCCGGCCTCCGTCCCACTGCCACTCGCCATCGCGCCGTCACTCCGCATCAATCGCACCCGAATCACCCAAAGGACGATTCAGGCAAAACAAAACAGTCCAACAGCCACATCCTCACTTCGTGGCGTCAGACCGTCCCAACCGCACTCGCCCGCCGCGCCCGCGCCGCCAACCAATTGATTTCACAATCAGATTGGATGGCAGGAGTGGAGGGACTCGAACCCCCGGCCCTCGGTTTTGGAGACCGATGCTCTACCAGCTGAGCTACACTCCTCCGACCGCAGGCATATGCCTTCGGCGAGTCCGAAGGCGCGTCGTATAGAATTGCGCCCGCAGGAGAGCAAGCGAAAACCGTCGCGTGGCCGGGCGCGCGGCGGACACAGAACGTTCGCCTGTCGCTGTCACCGGCGGGCGCAATCCGGGTTGCCAGACGACCGGCGAAATTTTATTGCAGTGCAGCGCCACGCCGGCGCGGCGTCTCTTCGTCTCCCCCACCTGCAATTGATGGCTCTCACCATGCGTCTGCGGAAGTCCTACATCGGCCTGATCGTGCTCGCCGCCTTGTTCGGCCTGCTGGGACTCTACAATTACGTCATCCAGCCCATGCTGCTGGAAAAGTTCATCCGCGGCGCCGAACAGCCACCCGAGGTGATCAGCGCCGAGGCCGCGCGCACGGAACAGCGCATCGCGGCCATTACGGCAGTCGGCTCGGTGCAGGCGATCAACGGCGTCGACGTGGCGGCGGAAGTCGGTGGCGTGGTGCGCGAGATCGCTTTTGCCTCCGGCCAGGCCGTGGCCAAGGGCGCGGTCATCCTCCGCCTCGACACCACGTCGGAAGAAGCCGACATCCGGCTGTATCAGGCCACCCTGAAGAACGCCCAGCAGAATCTCGACCGCGCCGTCTCGCTGGTGGGCAAGGGCTTCGTTTCGCAGGCCAATGTCGACAATGCCATCGCCGCGCGCGATCAGGCGCAAGCACAGCTGCAGCGCGCCCGCGCCGACCTGCAGAAAAAGGTCATCCGCGCGCCGTTCGCCGGGCGGCTGGGCATCCGGCAGGTAGACCTCGGACAATATGTCAGCCCCGGCACCGCCATCGTCACCTTGCAGGCGGTGGACCCGATCTACGTGACCTTCTTCGTGCCCGAGCAGAAGCTGCGCGCGCTGCGCGGCGGCCAGAAGATCGAGGCGCGCACCGATGCCGCGCCCGGCCGGGTGTTCGGGGGCACGATCACCTCGATTGACGCCCGCATCGACGAGGCGACCCGCAACATCCGCGTTCAGGCGACTCTGCCCAACCCGGATGGCGCGCTGACGCCGGGCATGTTCGTCAATGTCGCCGCCATCGGGCAAAGCGTCGAGTCCGTGGTCACCGTGCCGGAAACCGCGATCAGCTACAGCCTCTACGGCGACTCCGTGTTCGTCCTGACCCCGCTGGCCAACCAGATGTCGGAGAAACCGGCCGGGCAGATCCATGCCGTGGAACGGCGCACCGTCACACCTGGTGAGGTCGAAGGCGGTCGCGTCGCCATCGTGTCCGGTCTGCGTGCCGGCGAGCTGGTGGCCACCGCCGGCCTGATCAAGTTGCGTGACGGCGGCAAGGCGGTGATCAGCAACCGGATACCGCTGACGCCAACCCCCGACAAACTGCCCAACTACTGACGCCCAGCCGGGCGCGGCTTCGCGCCCAAGCCCCCAGGAGAAGCCCGGTGACCTTCACCGACCTGTTCATTCGACGCCCGGTCCTGTCGATCGTCGTTAGCCTGCTGATCCTGCTCCTGGGCGCGCAAGCACTGAGCTCGCTGTCGATCCGCCAGTTCCCGTTCGTCGAGAACTCGCAGATCCGCATCCAGACCATTTACACGGGTGCCAGCCCCGAGGTGGTCAAGAGCTTCATCACCACCAAGATCCAGCAGGCCGTCGCCGGCACCGAGGGCGTGGACACCATCAGCTCGTCGTCCAGCCAGGGGTTCAGTGAAGTCACGCTCCAGTTGCGCCTTGGCGCCGATGCCGATCGCGCCGTGACCGACGCCATGTCCAAGGTCAACCAGGTGCGCAGCGAACTGCCGCGCGAGGCCTTCGATCCCACCGTGACCCGCGAGTCCAGCGAGGGCAACGGGATCATGTACATCGACTTCTCCAGCAAGGTGCTGAACCCCGCCCAGATCACCGACTATCTGACCCGGGTGGTGCAGCCGGCGCTGCAGACGGTCGATGGCGTCGCCAAGGCCAATATTCTCGGTGCCCAGACCTTCTCCATGCGTGTGTGGCTTAAGCCCGACCGCATGGCGGCGCTGGGCGTGACGGCGACCGACGTGCGTCAGGCGCTGGAGGCCAACAACTTCACCGCCGCGCCGGGCGAGATGAAGGGGCAGTACGTCAAGGCGACCATCGACGCCAAGACCGACCTCGCGAGTGTCGAGGAGTTCGCCCAACTGGTCGTGGCATCGCGCGATGGCGCGCTGGTGCGCCTGCGCGACGTCGCCGAACTGGACCTCGGGCCGGAGTCCAACGATTTCTCCGCGTTCGCCACCGGCGAGCGCGCGGTGTTCATCGAGATCCAGAACACGCCGTCCTCCAACGCGCTGTCGGTCATTCCCAAGGTACGGGAAGTCGTGGCGCAACTGAAGCAGCAGGCCCCCAAGGGCCTCAACATCGAGATCAACTACGACGCCACCGAGTATATCCGCAGCGCGATTCTTGAGGTGGTGAAGACCGTCGCCGAAGCGGCGCTGATCGTCATCGTCATCGTTTATCTGTTCCTTGGCAACGTGCGCTCGACGCTGATTCCGATCGTCACCATCCCGCTGTCGCTGATCGGCGTGCTGTTCCTGCTGCAAGTGCTCGGCTACTCCATCAACCTGCTGACATTGCTGGCGTTGGTGCTAGCCATTGGCCTCGTCGTCGACGACGCCATCGTCGTCGTCGAGAACATCTCCCGCCACATCGAGGAGGGGATGACGCCCTACAAGGCGGCCCTGCAGGGCGCCCGCGAGATCGCCCTGCCGGTGATCGGCATGACCGTCACGCTGGCCGCGGTCTATGCGCCAATCGGCTTCGTTTCCGGCCTGACCGGCATTCTGTTCCAGGAGTTCGCCTTCACGCTGGCGGCGGCGGTGATCATCTCCGGCATCGTCGCCCTGACACTGTCGCCGATGATGTGCGCCAGGATCCTGCGCCCCCACGCCGGCCAGGCGAGCCAGGGCAGTTTCGCCCGCTGGCTCGATGAACGCTTCGAGCGATTGCACGACGGCTATGCCCGCGTGCTGGAACAGGCGCTGCGCGCCCGCCGCACCCTGCTGGTGCTGGGCGCGGTGGTGCTGGGCGGATGCGTGATGTTCTACGACGCCACCCGCAAGGAACTGGCGCCCGACGAGGATCAGGGCTTCCTGTTCATGCTGTGGCGAGCACCGGAATCGGTGACGCTGGACTATCTCGACACCTATGCCGAGCAGTTTCATCCGATCTTCAAGACCTTCCCGGAATATCAGGCCACCTTCATGATCAATGGCGTAGGCGGCGCCCAGGGCTTCGGCGGCTTCCTGACCAAGCCCTGGGAAGAACGCGATCGCGGCCCCAAGGAGATTGTGCCCGAGCTTCAGGCGAAGCTGCGCGAGCTGCCCGGTGTCCAGGCATCGGTGTTCAACGTTCCGTCCCTGCCGACGCCGGGCGGTGGCGGCATGCCGGTACAGTTCGTCATCCAGACGCTGGAGAGTTACGACACGCTCTCCAAGGTGGTGGACCAGTTGCAGGCTGAAGCCGACAAGAGCGGGCTGTTCATCTTCTCCGACATCGACCTGCGCTTTGACAAGCCGCAGGTCGACATCCGCATTGACCGCGCCAAGGCCAACCAGCTCGGCGTCAGCATGGCCGACATCGGCAACACGCTGTCGACGCTGCTGGGCGGCAACTACGTCAATCTGTTCGACCTTGAGGGCCGCAGCTATCGTGTCATCCCGCAGGTGCCGCGCAGCTATCGCGTCAATGCCGAGCTGCTGGGCAGCTACTATGTGCGCGCGGCCAGCGGCGACCTGATCCCGCTGTCGACGTTCGTCACCGTCAGCCGTTCGATCCAGCCCAACGGCCTCAAGACCTTCCAGCAGCTCAATTCCGCCACCCTGTCGGGTGTCCCCTTCCCCGGCCGCACCCAGGGCGAGGTGCTGGAGTTCCTGGAAACCAAGGCCAAGACCATGCTGCCGGAGGGCTTCACCTACGACTATGCGGGCGAAAGCCGCCAGTTCAAGCAGGAGGGCGCGACGCTGGCCACAGCGTTCGTTTTCGCGCTCATCATCATCTTCCTGGTACTGGCAGCGCAGTATGAAAGCTTCCGGGACCCGATCATCGTGCTGGTTTCGGTACCGATGTCGGTGTGCGGCGCCCTGTTCGTGCTCAACATCGGCAGTATCTGGCCGACGCAGCCAAGCGGCTTCTCGATCAATATCTACACGCAGATCGGCCTGCTGACTCTGGCGGGCCTGATCTCCAAACACGGCATCCTGATGGTGTCCTTCGCCAACGAACTGCAAGCAACCCGCGGGCTGGAGAAGCGGGCCGCGATCGTCGAGGCGGCCGCCATCCGCCTGCGGCCGATCCTCATGACGACCGCCGCCATGGTGGCGGGCGTGATGCCACTGCTGCTGGCCGGCGGCGCCGGCGCGGTCAGCCGGTTTTCCATGGGCCTGGTCATTGCCAGCGGCATGACCATCGGCACCCTGTTCACCCTGTTTATCGTGCCGGTGGTATATTCCTATCTCGCCGCCGATCACCGGCCACGCACCGCGACCGTGGGTGCCGGCCGGCCGGCCGCCAACCCGGCGGAATAAAACCCAAGTCACGCACCGCCCCGACACTGCGACCGAACGTCGCAGTGTCGGGGTGGCTTGCCATCGCCGCGCGCCTCCACCACGAGCGGGAGGCGCGCAGCAGCGCGGCGTTGCGCGGCCCGATGCAACTAATCGATTTTACCGCTGTATATAGGCGTAAAAATCAATTTCTTTAACAAGCGTCAAGCCGCTAGAGAGACCCTGCGTTCAACCCAAGGCCAGGAGATAACGATGTCCTTGATCAATACCGAAATTAAGCCGTTCAAAGCGACCGCCTTCAAGGAAGGCAAGTTCCTCGACGTCACCGACGCCGACGTGAAGGGCAAGTGGTCGATCTTCTTCTTCTACCCGGCCGACTTCACCTTCGTCTGCCCGACCGAGCTGGAAGACCTCGCCGACAACTACGCCGAGTTCCAGAAGCTGGGCGTCGAGATCTACGGCGTGTCGACCGACACCCATTTCTGCCACAAGGCCTGGCACGACACCTCGCCGGCCATCGGCAAGATCAAGTACTTCATGCTCGGCGACCAGAACCACAACCTCTCGAACAACTTCGAGATCCTGCGCGCCGGCGTCGGCCTTGCCGACCGCGGCACCTTCGTGGTTGACCCCAACGGCGTGATCCAGATCGTCGAGATCACCCCGGAAGGCGTTGGCCGCAACGCCACCGAGCTGCTGCGCAAGGTGAAGGCCGCGCAGTACTGGGCGAGCCACCCGGGCGAAGTCTGCCCGGCCAAGTGGGAAGAAGGCGACAAGACCCTGGCGCCGTCGCTCGACCTGGTTGGCAAGATCTAAGCCTGACCATCAAGGGCATCCGCCGCCGGGCCTGGCCCCGGCGGCGGTCTCGCCCCCCGAAATTCTGTACCGATTGGAGCGTATCATGCTGGACGCTAGTCTGAAGGACCAACTGAAGGCCTATCTGGGCCATCTGCGGCAGCCCATCGAGCTGGTGGCCTCGCTCGACGACAGCGCCAAGTCCCAGGAGCTGTTCGGCCTGCTGGAGGATATCGCCGCCCAATCGGACAAGGTGTCCGTCGCCCGTCGCGACGACGACGCCCGCAAGCCCAGCTTCGCGATCAACCGCGTCGGCACCGACATCGGTGTCCGCTTCGCCGGCATTCCGCTGGGCCACGAATTCACCTCGCTGGTGCTCGCACTGCTGCATGTCGGCGGCCACCCGCCCAAGGTGGAGCCGGAAATCATCGAGCAGATCAAGGCGCTCGACGGCGACTATCTGTTCGAGACCTATTTCTCGCTGTCCTGCCAGAACTGCCCGGACGTGGTGCAGGCGCTCAACACCATGAGCAGCATCAACCCGCGTATCCGCCACGTCGCCATCGATGGCGCGCTGTTCCAGGCGGAGGTCGAGGCGCGCAAGGTGATGGCGGTGCCGACGGTGCTGCTGAACGGCGAGCCGTTCGCGCAGGGCCGCATGGGCATCGAGGAAATTCTCGCGAAAATCGACACCGGCGCGGTTGCGCGCGCCGCCGAGAAGATCAAGGCCAAGGAGGCCTTCGACGTACTGGTGGTCGGCGGTGGCCCGGCGGGCGCTGCCGCGGCGATCTATGCCGCGCGCAAGGGCATCCGCACCGGCGTGGCGGCCGAGCGCTTCGGCGGCCAGGTGCTCGACACCATGGCGATCGAGAACTTCATCTCGGTGCCGCACACCGAAGGGCCGAAGCTCGCCACGGCGCTGGAGACGCACGTCAAGGATTACGACGTCGACATCATGAACCTGCAGAAGGCCAGCGGGCTGGTGCCGGCCGGCGCCGACGGGCTGATCGAGGTCAAGCTGGAAAGCGGCGCCTCGCTGAAGACCAAGAGCGTCATCCTGGCCACTGGCGCGCGCTGGCGGCAGATGAACGTGCCGGGCGAGAACGAGTATCGCAACAAGGGCGTCGCCTACTGCCCGCATTGCGATGGCCCGCTGTTCAAGGGCAAGCGGGTGGCGGTGATCGGCGGCGGCAATTCCGGTGTCGAGGCGGCGATCGATCTTGCCGGCATCGTCGCCCACGTCACGCTGATCGAGTTCGACGCCCAGCTGCGCGCCGACGCAGTGCTGCAGCGCAAGCTGTTCAGCCTGCCCAACGTCACTGTCATCACCTCGGCGCTGACCACCGAGGTGCACGGCGACGGCAGCAAGGTGACCGGGCTGAGCTACAAGAACCGTACCGACGACAGCCTGCACCGGGTCGAGCTGGAAGGCATCTTCGTGCAGATCGGCCTGGTGCCCAACACCGAGTGGCTGAAAGGCACGCTGGCGCTGTCGCCGCGTGGCGAGATCGAGATCGACGCCAGGGGCCAGACCTCGCTGCCGGGCGTGTTCGCCGCCGGTGACGCGACGACCGTGCCCTACAAGCAGATCATCATCGCCATGGGCGAAGGCTCGAAGGCGGCGCTGTCGGCCTTCGATTACCTGATCCGCCTGGCGCCGGTGGAAGCCGCGGCGGCCTGACCCCCTCCTGCCGCCGCGATCGCAACGGCGTCGACGCAAGCCCGCGTCGGCGCCGTTGTCGTTTTGCGCGGCGGCGGCGTCACGGTGTGATGGCGATCTTCAACACGCCGTCGCGCTGATGGGCGAACAGGTCGTAGGCGACCTCGATGTCGTCGAGCTTGAAGCGATGCGTCACCAGCGGGCGGGTGTCGAGACGCTCGGCGGCGATCACCGCCATCAGACGGCGCATCCGCTCCTTGCCGCCAGGACACAGGGTGGTGACGATCTTGTTGTCGCCCAGCCCCGCCCGGAAGGCATCGAGCGGGATGGTCAGATCGCTGGAATAGACGCCCAGCGAGGACAGCGTGCCGCCGGGCCGCAACACCCGCAGCGCTGCCTCGAAGGTCGCCTGACGTCCCAACGCCTCGATGGCGACGTCGACACCGCGTCCGTCTGTCAGACGCATGATCTCGTCGACCACGTCGACACGACTGAAATCCACCGTCTCGTCGGCGCCCATCTGCCTGGCGATGGCCAGCCGGGCCGGTACGGCATCGACCACGATGATACGGGTGGCGCCCATCAGCCGGGCGCCGGCAGTGGCACAAAGACCGATCGGCCCCTGGGCGAAAACGGCCACGGTGTCGCCGATCTTCACCTGCCCGCTCTCGGCGCCGGAAAAGCCGGTGGACATGATGTCGGGGCACATCAGCACCTGCTCATCGCTCAGTGCGTCGGGAATCGGCGCCAGGTTGGTCATCGCGTCGGGCACCAGCAGATATTCCGCCTGTGCCCCGTCGATGGTGTTGCCGAAGCGCCAGCCGCCCAGGGCTTTGAAGCCGTGGCGGGTGCCCGCGCCGTCCTGCGAGTGACAGCCACACAGGCAGGCGGCACTGTGGCCGCTGGGAGTGATCGCGCCGGCGATCACCCGCTGACCTTCCTGATATCCGACCACGGCGGACCCCAGCTTCTCGATCACCCCCACCGGCTCATGGCCAATGGTCAACCCCCGGGCCACGGGATACTCGCCCTTGAGGATGTGCACGTCGGTACCGCAAATGGTGGTGGTGGTGATCCGAACCAGCGCGTCGAGCGGGCCGACATCGGGCACGGGCTTGTCATCGAGCACGATCCGGCCGGGTTCGGCAAAGATGGCGGCCTTCATCATGCGGGTCATGGGCAGCTCCTTCCTTGGCGTCAGCCGTCGCGTCCGCCCGGCGGGGCGGGCAGGCGCTCAGGGCCGGCGTTCATGAGGGCATCCTATCGCGGTCGCTCGCCGGACCGATTGCGCCACGTCAAGCAGCACACCACATTCTCCGCCACCCATGTCGTCGTCACGATCACGGTGGGCCAACGGGTCGGGCGCACAGGCAGGGGGGAAGGAAGCGGCTGGGTGATGGGAATCGTAAAGCGCCATGATAATAGCTAATTTCAGCCACTCCCCTCGCGCATCCTTTTGTACATACCCCCAAAGATACCCCCAAATGTTTCGAGTGACGGTAGACTGGGAGCTATGGGCAGCGCTGCCGCACCAACCCCACCTGTAGAGCGATCCGGGTTCGGCTGGCACGCTAGGTCGTTGGGTTGCTCTCCAAATGTCGGGAACAGCGGGAAAATGGGAACACAACCGGCAACGTATTGGTTTTATAAGTGAAACCGTGTTCCCGAGAATGAGGAAGGCTGTTCCCGGCCTAAACACTTGGGAACAGCCTTACACCCTCAACGCAGGTTTGGCGGCCAACACCCCTATGCAGGGGTAGCATTCAAAATCTTGTAGACCGCGCTGCGCGAACAGTTCAGGCGGCGGGCGATCTCTGTAGCGCCCAGCCCGCCAGCTTTCATGCTCTGAATTGCACCAACGTCCAGCGTTGCCGGCCGGCCATTGTAACGGCCTTCTGCCTTTGCCTTCTCAATACCGTCTTTCTGCCGTTCGCGAATGAAGCCCAGCTCCATTTCTGAAACCATGCCAAGGACGGTAAGCACGACCTTCCCCATAGGGCCATTGGTATCGATGGCGGGTTCGAGCACGCGCAAGGCGGCTCCGCGCTGCTCCAGTTCGTGCACCAGGTTGAGCACGTCCCGAGTAGAGCGTCCGAGGCGGTCGAGCTTGGCGACGACCAGAGTGTCGCCGGCTTGGATGAAGTCCATTACCGTTTCCAGCTCACTCCGACCTTCGCGGCTGCGACCGGAAACCTTCTCCATACGGATCACGCTGCAACCGGCCTCTTTCAGCTTCTCGACCTGAATGTCGGTCGACTGGCTCGCGGTCGACACACGGGCATATCCGATCATGCTCATTGAAGTGCATCCCTGTTCGCGGTGTGCACTAAGGTCTAAGACCCTCTCTCGCAAGTGTCAACTAAATTCCATTTTGACCCTAAGTGAACATCTTTGAGGATGTATGTGCACGTTCCCTATGGGTGCACCTTAGTGGACAGCGCCTCGAACAGATCGAATTGCGGCGGGCTATCCGGGACGGCCATCACCAGCCGTCCAGATCATCGGCGAAGGGATCTCCGCCGTAGTCGTAATCATCCGCACCCGGCGCGGCTGGACCATCCATTGGCCAG
The DNA here is from genome assembly GCA_963205175.1 of Pseudomonadota bacterium. Taxonomy (GTDB): domain Bacteria; phylum Pseudomonadota; class Alphaproteobacteria; order Sphingomonadales; family Sphingomonadaceae; genus CAUJIW01. The sequence goes on along the minus strand of CAUJIW010000084.1, from coordinate 4,364 downwards.
TCTACCGGCCCGGCTGGAGCGTCGGCAGGCGAAGGGACGGCTTTGGCCAGATCGCTTGCATCCCATTCCAGAATGGTATCCCGCACCGTGTATAAGCGCAGGCTTTGATTCCCGACACGTTGCTTGCGCTTGAGCCGGCCGCCGTCGCCGGGCACCAGAAACCCATGTTCTTGCAGCACCGTTGCCGCTTCCGCCGGAGCGAAACCGGCAAGGATTTCGTTCCAGCCGCTATCGTGGAACAGATAGCAGGACTTGCCCGGCTCAATGTCGTGCAGATAGCCCCACGTGGAAAGCGAGCGGGCTTCCCCCTCTCGATTGCTCGCCGCCCCGTTACTGTCGTCCGAATCGTCGCCATAGAACGATTGCCGCTTGGCCTTTGGCACACTGGCAAAGCGGGACTGCCCGGATTGTATGGCGTTGCGCACCCGCTCCAGAATCTGCCGATGCTCTCGCAGGCCAGCGCGTCCAAACCCTGCCGCCCAGGCATTGAAGCAAGCAAGCGCCGCCGTCTCTGCCTCCCCAGCTCGCCACGGCACAACGCCAAGCGCAATGGCCATCTCGCCAGCCGCCGCGACGGCAGCGAACCGCAAGGCACCGCGATGCACCTGCCCGCTATCCCCATCTTGCCTGGCCTTCCCCACGAACGCTTCGGCCAGCCGCTTGGCCTCACGCTCCCAATGGGCAGGATCAGCAACAAGGCCGCGCACGAAGGCAGGCCCAGCATAGCCATAATGGGCGGCGCAGGCCGCCTTGATCGCATCGGAAAAGGCGGCTGGACTGGCCATGTTGTGCAGCGCTTCCCATGCCCCGAAACCGGCCCCAGCGTCGGCCGGCAGATCGAGCAAGCGCAACTCTTGCCCGGCCATCGTCCGCTCGCCTCGCTTCGCGGTTCTCATGTGGTCGGCAAGGCCGATTTCCCCGGTGCTGCACACCATGACCCGCCATTCTGCCCGGCGGCGCAAGGCCCCGGTCTGTCCGGCCCGTGCCTTGCCTTGGCCGCTGGCGAGCGCGTAGGCGGCATTGCCCGCCTCTTGGGGATCAACAAGCGCCAGCTCGTCAAGGATCAGCAGCGTTTCGGTATGACCGTGAGCGACGCCCTCCAGGGCGTTGCCAGTTGCCCGCCAGCTCGACGCGAAGCCCAGCGCGCCGCCCCCGCCCCACACACTGCCAGCCGCCATGGCGAGCGACGTTTTGCCGGTGCTGGACGACCCGCGAAAGTGAAAGCCGCCGCCCTCCATATCGAGCCAGCGCATGATTGGTCCGACAAAGGCCAGAGATATGGCAAAGGTGAGCCGGCTGTTGCCCGGTGCGAGCGCCGCCAGGGCGCGCTTCCAGCCGTCCAGACTGCCCTTTTCCCGATAGTGCAGCGCAGACGCCGCCCCGTCGAAATGCACCGGCTCCGCGCCAGGCGGCGCTATCACTGCATGGGGCAGAACAAAGCGGCTGGTATCAACCCAACCGGTCCTTTCCGCCAAGGTGAGGCGAGCACTATGCGTCACCTCCCGAAGGAAGCGAATGAACCGATCTCTCTGGCCCGGCGCGGAGAGGATCAGCATTCCCGCTCCCGCAAGCTCGGCTCGCACCGCGCCCGCATCGGACGCCAGCGCCGCCCGCTTCACGGTCTTGCGCTTTTCCACCCCGTCGCGGTCCCGGAACCGAATCAACAGGCCCCAATCGCCACCATCGCCGTCTCGCGCCTCGCCCATGATATCGAATGGATCGGACAGCCGCACAGCCCGTGCGTCCGCGCCATCCTTGCCCGGCTCCAGCCAATAGAGGCCATCGTTATCGAGCGTATAGCCCGGCGGCATTTTCAGCCGCCCGGTGCTGGCGGCCTCCAGCGCCGCGCCGATCAACCCCAGCAGGTCCGATTGGGCGAAGCCCGGCGGGAACGGATCGGCACAATCCCATGCGGCTGGCAGCGAGGCGGGGAGCTGGACAATAGCCGCCCCCTCTGCGCTAGCCGCCAGCGCGGCCTTGCGGACGGCTTGCGCGGCCTCGCGCCCCGGCGTGTCGGCGTCGGGCAGGATGGCCACCCTGCGGCGCGCCAGCGCGGCCCAATCGGCTTTGCTGACTGACTTTGACCCGCCGGACCATGACGCCACCGCGAACCCCGGAAACAGACCTGTCGCCGCGTCCGCTGTCTTTTCGCCCTCCACGATCAGCACGGGCGCGGCTGGAGCCAAGGCCAGCCGGTCCAGCCCGTAGAGCGGGCGAGGGACCGGCGGCGCACCCCAGCGCCAGCCCAACCGGCCGCCTTCACGCCACAGCGTTTGCGGCAGGATTTCCTTGGACCCGTCCGGCTTGTCGAAACGGCAAACCCAGTGGATCGTCCTGCCCGCCGCATCGCGATAGGCCCAAGATGCAGAGGGCTTGCCATGGTGATTGTGCGAGGTCCGCGCGGCCGGCGCATCGGCGGGCACCGGGGACACCCAGTCGCCCTTGGGCTTGGGCGCGCCCGGGCGTTTCGTCTCTGGCACATCCCCGGCTGGCGAGTCGTCAGCTGCGGCAATGGACTTGGAGACGTTGGCAAAGGGATCATCCGGCCTGTCGTTCACGCCCATGGGGAAACCCCCATGGATTCCGCCAGCCGAATGGCGGCTTCGCGCTGGGGAAGGCCCGAAACGAAGGCGGCAAGGCTCACCAGATCGCCGCCGCCGTCGCCCGTGGCGAAGTCCGCCCATCGCCCGGTGGAGATATTGACCTTGAAGCTGCCCAGCCGCTTGTCAGGGCGGCGCGGGTTGCGGGCAACGTATTCGTGCCCCTCCAGCCGCCCTTCGGGCAGCAAGCCCCGCACGATCGCCGCAGCGAGGGCCAACGCCGAACGATTGACCCGCTCAAAGTCAATCCTGCCGGATCGCACGGCACCGCTATCGCCGTTCATCGGTCGCCCGCCAGCAGCTTGCGCAGGGCATCGGCGGGGATCAACGTCCGGCTGCCGATCTTGACGGCCTCCAGCCGCCCGGCGGCAATCAACTGATAGAGCCGCGTCCGCCCCAGCGACGTGGCGCGGCTGGCCTCTTTGATCGAATAGGCGAGAGGCGCGCCCGATAGTGTGTCGTTCATTTCATAGGCTCCCAGTTTTCACTGGGGGCCATTCATGTACATCCTGTTGTGTTGGGCGCTACAAGAGCGTGTGAACAATCCTAGGCGGCTGGGGGCATTCTTTCCTTCCGGCGCAGGGCAATCGCGTTTTGCAGCGTCTTGCGGGCATGTTGGCAGGGACCACCGCCAGCCGCCTCTAGCGCCAAATCATAGGCCAAAGCCCATTGGGCAGAGGGCCTGCCGTCAACCACAACCGGAACCCCGCTGTCCTCCAGAAAGTCGCCCAGCCACAGGGCCAGTCGTGTCTTGGGGGAAACTGTGCGGCCAGGGCTGGCGTTGTCGCCCAACTCGTCCAGCGCCGCTTCGGCATGGCCTATCAACTCGCCTGTGAGATCGAATGCGGCGCTGGCAAAGCCCGCCCCCTTCCCGGCCTCGTAGGCCACGACGCTAATTCGCCCAAGCGCCTCGCCTGAAACGCCCGCCATGGTCTCACGCAATGCTTGGGCGGCCTTGAGAACACGCGCAATGTCGGCGCGGACGGCTGCGGACGGTGGAGGGGTGCCCGCCGCAGGATCATCCCAAACAACCAGTGGCGCGCCGATTTGCGGCACGACTACGTGCGCCAGGCGATAATCGCAGATTGCTCTTTCCAGCCCATCGGGCGAGGCAGGCGCGCAGCCCCTGGCGAATGCCTGCCGGATCGCGGGCGATAACAGCTCTGGCGCGTCGTCACCGGCTTCCGCCTGTTCCTCTGCCGCCCGCTCCCGCAACGCCGCCGCGATGCCGCCCAAGAGCGAGCTGGCAGCATCAAGCGCGTCGGCCGACTGTGCTGCCGACAACTGGCCCGACATCCCTAGGCCGTATTCACCAAGCCCCTTGGCCAGCACACCGATTGCCAGCCGCACTGTCTCTGCCGGATCATCAGCATCCCAAGGCTTCCGCCCGACCTCCGTATCAGGCTGGGAATCGTCCGCCATTACCGCCGCTCCCCGGCTGGAGGGGGCAGGGGGTAGCCACACGCGCGCGGATTTTCCTGCATCGGGATCGGCCAATTCTGTTCCCATGTTCCCAGACCGGCCAGACGGCTTGGGAACAGGCTGGCGACCTCAGGACACAAGGCTTTCTGTCTGTTTGAGATAGCTTGTTCCCATGTTCCCATTGTTCCCCTGCAAAACATAGTGTTAGCGTCCGCGCTCGTGGTGTAATTTCCGGTGTAGGCGATGGTGTATTCCGGGGTGGGGCATGCCCCACCCCGGAATGCGGCGTCGCTGGTGGCCACCGGGTTCATCGTTATGGTGGAGTTTGCACACTTCAACCGT
>CAUJIW010000083.1 GCA_963205175.1 Pseudomonadota bacterium | reverse complement strand
CCAGAGCGGCGCCCTGATGGGCACGCTGTTCGACCGCTCCTACGGCATGGGCATCGGGTTTTCACACTGCGTGTCGGTGGGCAACCAGGCCGACCTGGAACTGAACGATTTCGTCGAATTCCTGATCGAGGACGAACGCACGCAGGTGATCTGCAGCTATGTCGAAGGCATCAAGACGCCGCAGCGCTTCGTCGAGCTGGCGCGCCGGGCGCGTGCCGCCGGCAAGCCCTGGCTGATGGTCAAGGCCGGCGCCACCGACGACGGGCGCCGCGCCGCCTACTCCCACACCGCCAGTCTGGCGGGCGACTTCGCCGCCCTCAAGGCGATCTGCGAACGCGAGAACGTGGTCCTGATGGACGACCCGCTGGACATGCTGAGCCTGGCCCGGGCCATGGTGCGCTATCCGCGGCGCCAGGTGCGCAACGTCGCGGTCTTCACCACCTCCGGTGGCGGTGGCGCCATCACGGCCGACCAGCTCTCGCGCGCTGGCGTCGGCCTGAGCACTTTCAGCGACGCCACCATGGCCGCGCTGTCCGAGCACTACTCCGAAGGTCAGGGCGCCAACCCGATCGACGTCGGCGGCCGCAAGCCGGACGCCACCAGCGACATCGGCGCCGTCACGGCCGAGCTGGCGCTGGCCGACCCCGGTGTGGACCTCGGCCTGATGGTGCTGACCACCGCGCCCGACGTGCCCGGCCTGACGCGCCAGATGGCCGACGGTGCCGACCGCCCGGCGGCCGGCGGCAAGCCGACGCTGTACGTCATGCTGCCCGGCCGCGTGGCGGCACCCGCGCGCGAGTTCCTGGTGCAGCGCAGCCTGCCCTACGTGGACACGCTGGCCGAGGCCATGGCCGTGCTGCGCGGCTGGAAGGCCTGGTCGACCTACCAGGAGCCGGCCGCGCCGGTGCGCCCGGCCGATATGGCCGCCACGCCGGTCCCCGCCGCCGGCACCCTGGGCGAAGCGGCGTCCAAGACGCTGCTGGGCCAGGCTGGCATCCCCGTCAACATCGAGCGCCTGGTGCGCAGCGCGGACGAAGCCGCAGAGGCGGCGGCCGAGCTGGGCTTTCCGCTGGTGCTCAAGGTGGTCTCGCCCGACATCGCCCACAAGTCCGACGTCGGCGGCGTGGCCCTGAACATCCTCGACCCTGACGACCTGCGCCGCCGCCTGGCGCTGATGCAGGCCAGCGTCGCCCGCGCTGCACCCAGCGCCCGCATCGACGGCTTTTCACTGCAGCGACAGGAAGCGGGCGAACTGGAGCTGATCGTCGGCGCCCGCCTCGACCCGCAGTTCGGCCCCCAGGTGCTGGTAGGTGCCGGTGGGGTGCTGGTGGAGCTGCTCAAGGACATCGCCGTGCTGCCCGCCCCCGTCGACGCCGCCAGCGCGCGCCGGGCGGTCGAGAACCTGAAGATCGCCCCGCTGCTGCGCGCCTACCGAGGTCGCGCTGCCCTGGACGTGGACGCGGCGGTCGACGTCATCGTGCGCCTGGGCTGGCTGGCGCACGATCTGGCCGGGTCTTCCGGGCGCGACTTCGAGATCGAGGTCAACCCCCTCAAGCTGCGGCAGCAGGGCCACGGCGCGGTGGCCGTGGATGCGCGGGCGCGCATCGCCCAGGCCTGATTCATTGTCTTTTCCATTCCCCAGCTTCAGGAGTTATCCATGGCGCAAATCACCATCGAACATCATGGCAAGGTGACCCTGTTCACCATCAACCGCCCGGCGCGCAAGAACGCCATCTGCAAGGACACGGCGCTGGAGTTGCAGGCCGGCTTTGCCGAATTCGACGCCTCCGAACAGCGCGTGGCGGTCATCACCGGCGCCGGCAACGACGCCTTTTCATCCGGCGCCGACGTCAGCAACCTGCCCGAACTGTGGCGCTGCATCCCCGGCTCGGGCTTCACCACCGATAAGCCCATCATCGCCGCCACCGCCGGTTGGGTGGTGGGCGGCGCCATGGTGCTGACCATGATGTGCGACCTGATCGTCGCCGCTGAAAACACCAGGTTCTCCTACCCCGAGGCACGCCTGGGCTTCACCGGCGGCATGATCGCCGGGCTGGCGGCGCGCATTCCGCACAAGGCGGCCATGGACCTGATGCTGCTGGGCCGCATCATGGACGCGCAGCGCGCCTACGGCATCGGCCTGGTGAGCGACGTGGTGCCGACCGGCAAACAGCTCGAAGTCGCCATGGAACAGGCCCAGACCCTGGCCGCGTCGGCACCGCTGGTGCTCACCACCATCAAGCGCTTCGTCAACCAGCACGTGCTGCCCAAGAGCCCGGCCGAAGCGATGTCGGAAACCCTGCGCCAGCTCAACGTGGTGCGCGAAAGCGCCGACATCAAGGAAGGCATGGACGCGTTCCGCGAAAAGCGCGCCCCGGTGTACACCGGGCGCTGAACCCGCACCACGGGCTACCCATCCGGGCCTCAGTCGGCAAGAATCTTCTTCTCAACCGCGATCTTCTTCCAGAGGTTCAGGTCGTCTCGCACGCGCCCGGCCAGTTCGGCCGGAGACAACGCCATGGAGGTGGCGCCGTCGGGCTCCAAGAGCACCCTCACCTCGGGCGACGCCGCAATCTGATTCAGCTCTCGGTTGAGGCGCGCCACCACCGGCGCCGGGGTGTTGCCGGGCGCAAACACGGTGACCCAGATGTCGGCAGTGAATCCGGGCGCCACACTGGACAGCGGCGGCAGGTCGGAGAAGGCAGGGCTCGCCTTCGCCGATGTGACAGCCAGCGCGCGGACCTTGCCCGACTTGATCTGCGCCACCAACGAGGTGTAGTTGGAAATCATCATGTCGATCTGCCCGCCGGCCATGTCCATCAGGGCGTTGGCTGCGCCCTTGTAGGGCACGTGCGTCATCCTGATGCCCGCCGCGTCCGACAGCATTTCGCTGGCCAGGTGGGCGATGGAGCCGGTGCCCGAGGAGCCGTAGGTCAGGCTGCCGGGCTTGGCCTTGGCCGCGGCCACCAGCTCCGCCGCCGACTTGATCGACGTGGCGGCGCTCACCGCCAGCAGCATCGGCCCATTGCCCACCATGGACACCGGCACGAACGCGGTGAGCGGGTCGTAGGGCAGCCTGGGCTGGGTGACGGCCGCCGTCACGAAGGTGGACGAACTCAGCAGCAGAACGGAGCCATCGGCCGGGCTCTTGGCCACGTAGTCGGAACCGATCACGCCGGCAGCGCCGGGCTTGTTCTCGACGATGACCGAGTTGCCCAGCCGCCTGGCCAGCAGCGGCGCCACCGCGCGCGCGATGGCATCGTTGCTGGCGCCGGCGCCGAACGGCACGACGATTTTCATCACGGCGGGCAACTTCGGCTCGGCATCGGTCTGCGCCAGCGCGAGCATGGGCAGGATGGCCGAGGCGATGAGCAGCGCGCGACGAGCAATGAAGCGTGGCATGAGTGTCTCCTGTGGGTGGTGATGGGTGAAAGGCCTCA
>CAUJIW010000082.1 GCA_963205175.1 Pseudomonadota bacterium | reverse complement strand
ACGACCTGACAGTCGGTCGCGCGGCCATCGGCGGTCACGGCATAATTGACGACCGTGACACCCTCCTCGCCAGCGCGCAGCGACGCGGACGGGTAGTCCTCCTCGCTGATGACGTTGCGCTTGCTCGGCACGGACGGCTTGCGCACGACCTGCTTGACCGGCTCCGGCGCTGGCTGCACCGGCTGCGGCGTATCCTGCCTCACCGTCGTCTGGGTGGTGATGGTAGGCTGCGTCGTCGGCGGCGGCGGCAGCTCGATCGGCAGATCGGGCGGCGGCACGTAGGGCGGAATTTCTTCCAGCTTTTCAGGGGGCGGTGGCGGCTCCTCCTCCTTTGGAAGCTCCTCCTTGATATCAAGGACCTCCATAGGATTACGGATAACCTGCATCACCTTGGGCGCCAGTCCGGCCGAGAAGGCCCAACCAAGCCCGATGTGAATGACAATGACGACGCCTAGCGCCGCCATACGTCCGGAACTCATTCGCTGATCTGTGTACGCCATCGAAGGGGGCTCAGCTCCTCTCCCACGAACTGAATGTGACCGTCCCGAGTGCCCGCGAGCAGCGCTCTCTCACTTGTTTGTCGGCCAATTGCCGCCACAAGCGAGCACTAAAAACGAAAAGTGGACGTCCGCCGACGGTTCGCCGGACCCCCACCTCGCGCAAATTAGTAACCGCGAGGCTTGCCGCCCGCAACCGCATTTTTCGACAGAACGGCCGCTTTTTTGAAGCTTCACATATTTGTAAAACTGAGAAATGCGCGCCCTTCAGCCTGATCAGCCGACAGCCACCCCATTGACAAGGCCGCTTGACAGCCACCGCGTGGGCGATGTCAAACCGCTCGACCGTTCGGCGGGCATCCCCGCCTGCCGGCACGACCGCAACCGCCACGACACCCGTGGAGATGCCGCCCGCTCCGGGCGCGTCCGGCCAGGGGTGACTGGCCAGATGCCAAGGAGCGAGGCCATGCTCTCCCCCCTGTCGCGGCCCCTGTGGCAGTTCCAGTCGCGGATCACCCGACGCGCGACCGCCTGTCCGCCTCTTGCCCGGCGGACGCTGAGGACGGGCGTCCTGCTGACCGCGCTCGCGCTCGCCGCCCTCCCGAGCGCCGGCCATGCCGCGACGGCGGCGGCAACGACCGCGCCGACCTATGTCGAGACGGCCAGCCGGACCCTAGGGTCAGACGTCATCGTTGAAGCCATCATACGGAAATCAAGCCGTATTTCCGCCAAGCAGGCACCCGATCTGGCGCCCGGCCGGCAACGCTTCCTGGTCGAGGCCGAAGTCGTCAGGGTGCTGGCGGCGCGGCAACCCGTCCCGCAGATCATCCGCTATCTCTGGGATGTCGAGGTCGCGCCCGGCGGGAAGGCACCGAAGATCAGGAAGCGGGCCGCGACCTTGTTCCTGCGCGAAGTGGCCACGTCCGATTCCATGTACCAGCTGGTGGACCGCGACGCCCAGTTCCTCGATGCCCCGCGGCTGGCGGAGATCGCGCGCGGCATCGCCAGTGATCCGCTGCGTGCCCGCATCGACGCCATGCGCATCGTCGGCATTCTGGAAGCGACGCCGATGGCCCATGGCCCGGCCGGCGATCGTTCCACCACCTATCTGCTCGCCACCGGCGATGGCGGCACGATGACCGCGACCCTGACGACCACCGCCGATGGCGGCCAACGCATCGACCTGTCACCGCCGGACAGCCTCGGCGATGGCATACCTGTCAAAAACGACAGCCTGGCGTGGTACGTTCTGGCATGCGGCCTGCCCGAAGCCCTGCCGGAATCGGTTGTCGATTCGGCGGCGCGCACGGGCGATTCGGCGCAGGTCGTCGCTGACTATCTGCAACTCAAGCGCCGAATCGGCCCATGCCAGTGAGTGCCGCCCCGGCCGTTCTGGTCACAGGCGGCGCCCAGCGTATCGGCCACGCCATCGCGCGGCGGCTGGCCGGCCGGGGCTGGGCAGTGGCCATCCACTGCCATCACTCCCGCGCGCAGGCCGACACCCTGGCCGAGGAACTGCGCACCCAGGGCGCCCGCGTCGCGGTGGTGACGGCGGATCTCGCCTGCGAGACTGATGTGCTGGGCCTGGTCGACCAGGCCCGCGCCGCCGTCGGTCCGCTCACGGCGCTGGTCAACAATGCATCGGTGTTCGTGCGCGACCAGTGGGATACCGTGACGCGGGACAGCTGGACCGCGAATATGGACATCAATCTGCGTGCGCCGTTCCTGCTCACCCAGGCGTTCGCCCGCCAGCTGCCCGCCGACGCCGCCGGCGCCGTCGTCAATCTGGTCGACCAGCGGGTGTGGCGGCTCAACCCGGATTTCACCAGCTACACGGTGAGCAAGGCCGGGCTGTGGACACTGACCCAGACGCTGGCGCAGGCATTGGCACCGCATATCCGCGTCAACGCGGTCGGCCCCGGCCCGGTGCTGCAAAGCATCCACCACACGCCCGACAGTTTCCACCGGGAAGCCGCCAACGTGCCGCTGCGGCACGCGGTGCCGCCGGAAGAGATCGCCGACGCGGTACTGTTTCTGCTCGACTCGCCGTCGATCACCGGCCAGATGATCGCCGTCGACAGTGGCCAGCACCTTGCCTGGGCAACACCGGACATCGTCGGCGTCTATTGAACCGGAGTACCGCCAGCATGATCGCCTCGCAATCCTGGGGCCGCCCCACTCGCCGCGTCTTTGTGCGCGACCTGATGGTCGATGCCGAAATCGGCGTGTTCGAACATGAAAAGGGACGGCACCAGAAAGTTCGCATCAACGTTGATGTCGTCGCCGACGCCTCGCTGCCGCATGACGACAGCATCGCCAACGTGCTGTGCTACCGCGAACTTAGCGAGGGCATCCGCGCGATCATCGCCGCGGGACATGTCCACCTGGTGGAGACGCTCGCCGACCAGATCGCCGCGCTCGCACTGGGCTTCAGCGGCGCGCTGGAGGTCACCGTGCGGGTGGAAAAACTGGAGGCGATTCCCGGCACCTCGGCGGTGGGCGTGGAAATTCACAGGGTTCGCCAGGACGCCTGACGCCCTACCCGGCCGTTAACCTTCCGACGCCGGGTTGTTCACAGTATTCCCGGTCTGTTCCGGAGCCGTGAAAAATGTGGCTATGTAGCGGCCATCATCTTCCGGCAACATTATTGACAACAAAAATCCACAACAAAATCAGCGTATTAACTTTTGTGCCCAAATTTGAGGCAATCAGGAGGGAATCGCGGAGTTATGCGGGTTTGGCCTCCCCGCCCACGACCAGCGCACAGAGTTATCCACAGGGAAAGTGGATAACTCCACAGCCCCGTCCGGCAACCGATTCCCGACACGATTCGTACCCCGGCAGTGCTGGGAAAACCGCCGTCGGCTCCCTATAGTCAGCACGATGAACGACCCCACCCTGCCCGACCGCTTCTCCGAGGAACAGGCGATCCACGCCATCCAGGGCGCCGATACGCCCGACCTGGAGCGCGGCGTGCAGGTCATCCGCGACACGGTGAAGACGCTGCCGGCCCGACCCGGTGTCTATCGGATGGTCGATGCCTCGGGCACCGTGCTCTACGTCGGCAAGGCACGCAGCCTGAAGGCGCGGGTGGTGAGCTACACCCAGGTCGGCCGCCTGCCGGTGCGGCTGCAGCGCATGGTCGCCCAGACCCGCTCGATGGTGGTGGTGACCACCCATACCGAGGCGGAAGCGCTGCTGCTGGAGGCCAACCTCATCAAGCACTACCGCACGCCGTTCAACGTGCTGCTGCGCGACGACAAGAGCTTCCCCTTCATCGTGCTGCGCGAGGGCCATGCCTTCGCCCAGATCGGCAAGCATCGCGGCGCCCGCAAGGCCGACGGCCACTATTATGGCCCGTTCGCCTCGGCCACCGCCGTCAACCGCACCCTGAACACCCTGGAAAAGGTGTTCCTGCTGCGCTCCTGCTCCGACAGCTATTTCCAGAACCGCTCGCGGCCGTGCCTGCTGCACCAGATCAAGCGCTGCTCGGCGCCCTGTGCCGACCGCATCACCCCGGAGGCCTATCAGGCGCTGGTGCGCGAGGCCAAGGCGTTCCTCTCCGGCCGCAGCCAGGACGTGCACAAGCGGCTGCGCGAGCAGATGCAGGCCGCCTCCGACGCGCTGGAGTTCGAGAAGGCCGCCGCCCTGCGCGACCGTCTGCGCGCGCTCAGCGTCATCCAGTCCGAACAGGGCATCCAGACCGACGCCGACACCGACGCCGATATCGTGGCGGCGGCCCAGAAGGGCGGCGTCACCTGCATCCAGATTTTCTTCATCCGGGGCGGCCAGAACTGGGGCAACCGCGCGCTCTACCCCCGCCACGACAAGGCGGAAAGCCTGGAGGACGTGTTGTTCGCCTTTCTCTCCCAGTTCTACGAGGACAAGCCGCCGCCGCGGCGCATCCTGCTCGACCGCGCCCTGCCGGAAACCGACCTGCTGGCGGAAGCCCTGTCGACGCGCGCCGAGCGCAAGGTCGCCATCGACGTGCCCCAGCGCGGCAAGCTCAAGACGCTGGTGGAGCTGGCCGCCCGCAACGCCTCGGAAGCGCTCGACCGGCGGCTGGCGGAATCCGCGTCACAAGCCCGCCATCTGGCGCTGCTGGCCGAGCTGTTCGGTCTCGACGAGCCGCCCGGCCGCATCGAGGTCTATGACAACAGCCACATCCAGGGCACCAACGCGGTGGGCGGCATGATCGTCGCCGGCCCGGAGGGTTTCCGCAAGAACGCCTACCGCAAGTTCAACTTCAAGTCCGGCGAGCTGACGCCGGGCGACGATTTCGCGATGATGCGCGAGATGCTCACCCGCCGCTTCGCCCGCCTGCAGGAGGAGGACCCCGACCGCGCCAAGGGCGACTGGCCGGACCTGGTGCTGATCGACGGCGGCAAGGGCCAGCTGACCGCGGCACTGGCGGTGCTGGCGGAGCTGGGCATCGAGGACGTGACGCTGGTTGGCGTCGCCAAGGGGCCGGACCGCAACGCCGGCCGCGAGGTGTTTCACCTGCCCGACGGGCGCGAGTTCACGCTGGAACCCAACAACCCCGCGCTGTTCTTCATGCAGCGGCTGCGCGACGAGGCCCATCGCTTCGCCATCGGCAGCCATCGCCAGAAGCGGTCGCGCGACATGGCCAAAAGTCCGCTCGATGACATTCCCGGCGTTGGCCCGGCCCGCAAGAAGGCACTGCTGATGCACTTCGGCACCGCGCGCGCCGTCACCCGCGCCGGCATCGCCGACCTCGCCAAGGTCGACGGCGTGTCGGACGCCATGGCCCGCGCCATCTACGAACACTTCCATCCGATAGGGTGATGACGCCGGCCAGCCCCGCTATGCTGCCGGCAACGAGACAAACGGGGAGACTGCCATGGACGCGGGCATGCCGATCAACGATCTGCAGACACTGCTGGACCGCGAACGCATCCGCGATCTGGTGCACCGCTACGCGCTGGCCATCGACAGCCGCGACTGGCAGGCCTACCGCGCCTGCTTCACCGACGAGGTGGCGCTGGATTTCGCCGCCGCCAGCGGTGCGCCGCCCACCTGGCGAACCCGATCGGCCGACGACTGGGTGGCCGAGTGCCAGGCCTTCTTCTCCCGCCTCACCGCGACCCAGCACATCCCGGCACTGCTCGCCGTCGACATCGCCGGTGATCGCGCCACCGGCTTCAAGCAATTGCACGCCCAGCACTATTGCAACCGCTTCCCGGCGCCAGTGCAGACCATGACCGGCCGCTACGCCTTCGAGGCGGTGCGCGACGGAGACCGCTGGCGCTTCGCCCGCCTGCGCCTGCATGTCGGCTGGATGGAGGGCGACCCCGCCATCATCGCCTATGCCTATGGCAACGATGGCGTACTGCCGGCCTCAACCGCCGCCAGATAGGCATCACGCAGCTCGCGCTTGAGCACCTTGCCGATGGCGCTGCGCGGCAGCTGGTCGACCAGCACCACCGCCGCCAGCCGCTGGGTCTTGCCAAGCTGGGCGTTGGCCCAGGCGCGGATATCCTCGGCCGCGGCGCCGGCGCCGGGCCGACACACCACAAAGGCCACCGGCGTCTCGCCCCAGGCCTCCGACGGCACGCCGACCACCGCCACGTCCGCCACCGCCGGATGGGCATGCACCACCGCCTCCAGGTCGCTGGGGTAGATGTTGAAGCCGCCGGAAATGATCATGTCCTTCTTGCGGTCCATCAGGGTCAGGAAGCCGTCGGCGTCGAAGCGGCCAACGTCGCCGGTGCGGATGAACCGCCGGCCGTCGGGCGACCACCACTCCGCCTCGGCGGTCTTGCCCGGCTGGTTGTGGTAGCCGCGCATGGTGGCGCCGGAGTGGCCGACCACCTCGCCGATCTCGCCCACCGGCACCTCGTTGCCATCGTCGTCGATCAGCCTGATGTCATGGCCCGGCGCCGGCTGGCCGACGGTGTGCAGCTTGTCGGGGAAAGCGTGGGCGATCAGCATGCAGGTACCGCCACCCTCGGTCATGCCGTAGAATTCGACAAGCCCGCCTGGCCAGCGCTCCAGCACCTGCTTCTTGAGGCCGGCGGAAAACGGCGCCGAGGTGCAGAATTTGATCTGGTAGGACGACAGGTCATGGCGGTCGAACGCCGGTGATGCCAGCAGCCGGCTGTATTGCACCGGCACCAGCATGGTGTGGGTGACGCGGTGCCGCTCGGAGAGCGCGAGAAACGTCTCGACCTCGAACTTGGGCATCAGCACCACCGCGCCACCCTGGGCAATGGCCGGGAAGAAGCTCACCAGCGTGGTGTTGGAGTAAAGCGGCGTCGAGATCAGCGTCACCGTACCCGGCGCATAGCCGAAGGCGCCGGCGCGCTGGACATGCTGCCAGCGCATGCCGTGCTGCTGCACGATACCCTTGGGCGCGCCCGTGGTGCCCGAGGAGTAGATGATGTTGAACGGCCAGTCAGGCTGCACCTCGACCGGTGCCGGCACCGCGTCCGCCGGCGCCAGCCAGTCGCTCAGCGGCCGGCCAGCCTCGGGATTGTCATCGAGCGCGATGCACGGCCCCGGCATTGCCGACTGACGGTCTCCGAGCGCGGCCGCCACGCCGGCATCCAAGAACACCAGACGGGCACCGGCATCGGCGGCCATGGCGACCAGACTCTCCGGCGTCGAGGCGGGCGCCAGTGGCGCCACCGCCACCCCGGCGCGCAGCGCACCGAGGAACACGGCGGCATAGGCGACGGAGGAGGCGGCGCAGATGGCGACTGCCTGCCCTGCCGCCACGCCATCGCGCTGCAGACCGGCCGCCACCTGGTCCATCATCCGGTCCAGCCCGGCGAAGTCGAGCCGACCGGCCGCGTCGATGAGGGCTATGGCATCTGGCTGCGTCGCCGCATGATGGCGGATCAGGTCCGCCACGGTGGAGAACTCGCGCTCCAGCAGGTTGGTCGGCATGATCGGCTCCCACGTTGGTTTTATTGCTAATACCAATAGTGGTAGCCAGCCCGGCGCGCCCCGTCCATGGCGCATGCTCGGTAAAAGTGTCACGGCGCGTGACCCCCCGCAGGGACAGTCACACGCCGCGAGATTTCACCGACGAGTGTCGGTCGCGCCCTCAGCCGCGCTTGAGCGCCGCCTGGGCCGCCGCCAGACGGGCGATCGGCACCCGGTAGGGCGAGCAGGAAACATAGTCGAGCCCCACCCCCTCGCAGAAGTGGATCGAGGCCGGGTCGCCGCCATGTTCGCCGCAGATGCCGAGCTTGAGGTCGGCGCGGGTGGCGCGGCCGCGCTCGGCGGCGATCTTCACCAGCTCGCCGACGCCCTCGACATCGATGGAGACGAACGGGTCCTTGGGCAGGATACCCTTGTCGACATAGGTGGTGAGGAAGCGGCCAGCGTCATCACGGCTGATGCCCAGCGTCGTCTGGGTCAGGTCGTTGGTGCCGAACGAGAAGAAGGCCGCATGCTCGGCGATCTCGGCGGCGCGCAGGGCCGCGCGCGGCAGTTCGATCATGGTACCGACCATATAGTCCAGCCGGGTGCCGGTTTCGGCGAAAACCGCCTCGGCCTGGGCCTCGACCACCGCCTTCATCATCGCCAGTTCCTTCGGCGTGGCGACCAGCGGGATCATCACTTCCGGCACCACCGGCTGGCCGGAGGCCTTGGCCACCTGCACCGCCGCCTCGAAGATGGCGCGGGCCTGCATCTCGTAGATTTCCGGATAGGTGATGCCCAGCCGGCAGCCGCGATGGCCCAGCATCGGGTTGAACTCGTGCAGCTCCATGGCGCGCCGCCGCAGCGTCTCGACGCTGGCGCCGGCGGCTTCCGCCACCTCGGCGAACTCGGCTTCCTGATGCGGCAGGAACTCGTGCAGCGGCGGGTCAAGCAGGCGGATGGTGATCGGCAGCCCGGCCATGATGGTGAAGATCTGCACGAAATCCTCGCGCTGGACCGGCAGCAGCTTGGCCAGCGCGGCCCGGCGGCCGGCCTCGTCCTCGGCGAGGATCATCTGCCGCACGGCGACAATGCGCTCGGCCTCGAAGAACATGTGCTCGGTGCGGCACAGGCCGATGCCCTCGGCACCGAAGTCGCGCGCCGTCTTGCAGTCGAGCGGCGTCTCGGCGTTGGTGCGCACCTTCAGCCGGCGCTTGGCGTCGGCCCACACCATCAGCGTGGCGAAATCGCCGGCCAGTTCCGGCTGGATGGTCGGCACCGCGCCCACCATCACCTCGCCGGTGGCGCCGTCGATGGTGATGATCTCGCCCTCGCGGACCTCGCGGCCGTGGCAGCGCATCACCTTGTCGCGCATGTCGATGGCCAGCGCGCCGGCGCCCGACACGCAGGGCCGGCCCATGCCGCGGGCGACCACCGCCGCGTGGCTGGTCATGCCGCCGCGCGAGGTGAGGATGCCGCGCGCCGCGTGCATGCCGTGAATATCTTCCGGGCTGGTCTCGATGCGCACCAGGATGACGTCCTTGCCGGCGGCAGCCAGCTTCTCGGCATCGTCGGCGGTGAAGGCGACGACACCCGAGGCCGCGCCGGGTGACGCCGGCAGACCCTTGGTCAGCACGTCGCGCGGCGCCTTGGGGTCGAGCGTCGGGTGCAGCAGCTGGTCGAGCGCCTGCGGGTCGATGCGCAGGATCGCCTCGTCCTGGGTGATCAGCCCCTCGCTCGCCATGTCGACGGCGATCTTCAGCGCCGCCTTGGCGGTGCGCTTGCCCGAACGGGTCTGCAGCATCCACAGCTTGTTGCGCTGGACGGTGAACTCGATGTCCTGCATGTCGCGGTAGTGGCGTTCGAGGATGTCGAACACCTGCGCCAGTTGGCCGTAGGTCTCCGGCATCGACTCTTCCATCGACGCCGCCTTGGCGCCGGCCTTCTCCCGCGCGATCCTGGTCAGGTACTGCGGCGTGCGGATGCCCGCCACCACGTCCTCGCCCTGGGCGTTGATGAGGTATTCGCCGTAGTAGGCGTGCTCGCCGGTGGACGGATCGCGGGTGAAGGCGACGCCGGTGGCGGAGTCCTCGCCCATGTTGCCGAACACCATGGCCTGGACGTTGACCGCCGTGCCCCAGTCTTCCGGAATGTCGTTCAGACGGCGATAAACCTTGGCGCGGTCCGACTGCCAGGAGCCAAACACGGCGCCGATGGCGCCCCACAGCTGGTCCTGCACATCCTGCGGGAAGGGCGCGCCCATCTCCGCCTCGACCTTCTTCTTGTAGGTGCCGACCAGGGTCTTCCAGTCGTCGGCATCCAGCTCGGTATCAAGGTTGACGCCCTTGTCTTCCTTGAGAATTTCCAGCTCTTCCTCGAACATGTAGTGGTCGAGCCCAAGCACCACGTCGGAATACATCTGGATGAAACGGCGGTAGCTGTCCCACGCGAAGCGCGGGTTGCCGCTGTTGGCCGCCAGCCCCTCGACGGTGACGTCGTTGAGGCCGAGGTTGAGCACGGTGTCCATCATGCCCGGCATGGAGACGCGGGCGCCGGAACGCACCGACACCAGCAGCGGGTTGGCGGCGTCGCCGAAGCGGGCGCCCACCTCCGCCTCGATACGGGCCAGCGCGTCGGCGACCTGCGCCTTCAGCTCGGGCGGATAGCTCTGGCCGTGGTCGTAATAATAGGTGCAGACCTCGGTGGTGATGGTGAGACCCGGCGGTACCGGCAGGCCGATGGAGGCCATTTCCGCCAGATTGGCGCCCTTGCCGCCCAGCAAGGTTTTCTGCGTCGCGTTGCCCTCGGCCGTGCCGCCGCCGAAGCTGTACACCCACTTGGTCATGCCTGCCGCCTCTCTTCCCGTCTCTCTCGTGCCGTCCCCGTCACCGCCGGCGCGTTCGCGTGCGCACCATCCGTTTCGCTGCATTGCAGCGTGCGAAGACTTGCGGTCCCCTCAAAGCCATTGGCGGGGAAATGTCAAACCCAGAATGATTGACGCAATCTTATTACGCGCGAAGATCAAGGGGTTTCGCGGGCCGTCCGGCCGCCTCAACCTTCAATCCGTGAGAAGTCAGCCACCTGGTGCATGGCACTGCGCAACGAGGCCAGCAGGTTGAGCCGGTTGGCCCGCACATGCGGCTCCTCGGCATTGACCGTGACCTGCTCGAAGAAGGCGTCCACCGGCGCCCGCAGGCTGGCCGCCGCCTTCATGGCGCCGGCGAAGTCCTCGACCTCGACCGCCGCGCGCATCTCGGCGCCGGCCGCCGACACCCGTTCGTAGAGCGCCTGCTCCTGCGGCAAGGCCAGCAGGCCGGGCTCGACGGCGGCGTCATAGGCGCGGCCGTCCTTCTTTTCCTCGATACGCAGGATATTGGCCGCCCGCTTGTAGCCGGCCAGCAGGTTGGCGCCATCGTCGGTGGCGATGAAGTCGCTCAGCGCCGCCACGCGGGCCAGCAGGCGCACCAGATCGTCCTCGCCACCGAGGCTGAACACCGCGTCGATGAGGTCGTGGCGCACGCCCGCCTCGCGCTGCTGCACCTTCAGCCGGTCGGCGAAGAAATCGAGCAGACCGGCCGCGCCATCGAACAGCGCGTTGAGGCCGAGCCGCAGCTTGTTCTCGACGACCAGCCGGATAACGCCCAGCGCCGCCCGGCGCAGCGCGAACGGGTCCTTCGAGCCGGTCGGCTTCTCGCCGATGGTGAAGAAGCCCACCAGGGTGTCGATCTTGTCCGCCAGCGCCACGGCCACCGCCACCGGCGCGTTCGGGCAGGCGTCTGCGGGGCCGACCGGTGAATAATGCTCGCGAATGGCGCCCGCCACCTGCGGGTCCAGCCCCTCCGCCTCGGCGTAATAGGCGCCCATGACGCCCTGCACCTCGGGGAACTCGCCAACCATGCCGGAGACCAGATCGGCCTTGGCCAGCCGCGCGGCGGTCTCGGCCAGATCGGGGTCGGCGCCGCACGACGGCGCCAGCAGGCGGGCCAGCATCGCCACCCGGTCAACCTTCTTGGCCAGCGTGCCGAGCTTCTCGTGGAACACGATGTCGGCGAGCTTGGGCAGCCGGTCGTTCAGTGTCGTCTTGAGGTCGGTGTCCCAGAAGAACTTGGCGTCGGACAGCCGGGCCGCCAGCACCCGCTCGTTGCCGGCGACGATGGCCTTGCCATGGTCGGTCGCCTCGACATTGGCGACGCAGATGAAGCGGTTGGCGAGCCTGCCGGTCTTGGCATCGCGCAGGGCGAAATACTTCTGGTTCACCTTCATGGTGAGCTGGATGACTTCCGGCGGCACCGCGAGGAAGGACTCGTCGAACTGGCCCAGCAGCGGCACCGGCCACTCGTTGAGGCCGGCGTTCTCCGCCAGCAGGCCGGCATCGTCGACCAGCTCAAGGCCTGCGGCCTCGGCCAGCTTGCGGGCGCCGGTCTCGATGATGCGCGCCCGTTCGGCGGCATCCAGCACCACCTTGGAGACCCGCAGCTTGGTGCGGTAGTCGTCGAAGCCCGCCACGGTGAACTGCGAGTTGCCGTGGAAGCGGTGGCCGCGGGTGATGTTGCCGGTCTTGACGCCCTCGACCTCGAAGCCGACCACCTCGCCATCGAGCAGGCAGATCATCGACTGCAGCGGCCGCACCCAGCGCAGGCTGTCGGTGGCGGAGGAACGCTCGCCCCAGCGCATCGACTTGGGCCAGGGGAAGGCACGGACGATGCCGGGGATGACCTCCGCCAGCACCTCGGCCGTCGGCCGGCCGGCGCGCTTGATGACCGCGTAAAGGAAGCGCCCCTTGGGGTCGTCGCGTTCCTCAAGCTCGTCGCGGGACAGGCCGGTCGATTTCAGGAAGCCGTCGATGGCCGCCGCCGGCGCGTCGGCACGCGGACCACGCCGTTCCTCCTCCAGATCCGGCTGGGCCGCCGGCACCTCGCGGGCGACCAGCGCCAGCCGGCGCGGCGTGGCGTAGGTCTCCAGGCTGGCGGGCGTCAGGCCCTGCGCCTTCAGCGCCTCGGCCAACAGCCGGCCGAGATCCTCGGCGGCCTTCGCCTGCATCCGGGCCGGGATTTCCTCGCAGAACAGTTCCAGCAGCAGCTCGGCCATCACGCGCTCCAGTCCGGGAACCGCTCGGTCCAGCGCGGCGTGTTGACGGCGATGTAGCCCTCGCAGCAGCCCTTGGCGAGTTCGCGCACCCGGCCGATATAGGCCTGGCGCTCGGCCACCGAAATGACGCCGCGGGCGTTGAGCAGGTTGAACAGGTGGCTCGCCTTGATCGCCTGGTCATAGGCCGGCAGCGGCAGCTGGCGATCGAGCAGGTAGCGGCACTGTTCCTGCGCCTCGCGGAACTGGCGGAACAGGATGTCGGTGTTGGCGTGCTCGAAGTTGAACGCCGAGAACTGCACCTCGTTCTGCTTGAACACGTCACCGTAGGTGACGCCCCCCGGCGACCCCTTGAGGCCGTTGAAATCGAGGTCGTAAACGTTGTCGACGCCCTGGATGTACATCGCCAGGCGCTCAAGCCCGTAGGTGATCTCGCCGGCCACCGGCTTGCAGTCGAAGCCGCCGACCTGCTGGAAATAGGTGAACTGGGTCACCTCCATGCCGTCGCACCAGACTTCCCAACCCAGCCCCCAGGCGCCCAGCGTCGGGCTCTCCCAGTCGTCCTCGACGAAGCGGATGTCGTGCAGCGCGAAATCGATGCCTATTTCCTTCAGCGAGCCGAGATAGAGATCGACGATGTTGTCGGGGCTCGGCTTCAGAATGACCTGAAACTGATAATAGTGCTGCAGGCGGTTAGGGTTCTCGCCGTAGCGGCCGTCGGTCGGCCGGCGCGACGGCTGGACATAGGCCGCCCGCCACGATTCCGGCCCCAGCGCCCGCAGCGTGGTGGCGGGGTGGAAGGTACCAGCCCCCATCTCGACGTCATAGGGCTGGAGAATCACGCAGCCCTGCGCGCTCCAGTAACGCTGCAACGTCAGGATAAGTTCCTGGAAAGACGGCTTTTTTGGCTCAGCCACGGACCGGCCCAACCCCACTGTTCAACTCGGAGCGCGGACCCTAGCCGCCGCCCCCTGACGGGTCAAGGCAACCAAGTGTCGCCCTGCCCGCCCGGCGGCGGCGCCGGTTGACCGGAACGCCTGCTAGAAGCGCAGCACGTAGGTCAGCGAGGCATTGTGGCCGGTGTAGTCGCCGGCCTTCTGGAAGCCGTAGTTGAGCAGCAGGCTGGAGCTGTTGCGCAGATAGCCGAAGGTCAGGCCGGCCTGCACCTCGCTGGCGTCGAGCGCCGCCGAGGTCATGGTGAAGGCCTCGCCGCTGTCGACGAAGCGGGCCTTGACGGTCTGGGCGTCGGCACTGAAGTCGTGCACCCAGGCGCCATGGGCCTCCAGCTTGATGATGTCGTCGCCCATCGGATGCAGATAGGCCACCGCCAGCTTGGCGGTGTTGCGCAGCGAGCTGGCATTGGCCGCCTCCACCGCGAAGTCGGCGCCTTCCGCGCCGTCCTCGACATAGTCGTCCTGATGCAGCTTCACATAGGCGATGCTGTCGCTGGGCGTGATGCGCACCCGGCCCAGCGACCACTGGTAGCCGGCGGTCAGGCCGGCCGAGACCTGGTAGCCGTGCCACTTCGCCTCGGCGGTGCGCAGCAGGTCGCCGATCTCCAGCCGGCGCCGGCTGTGGTAGCTGTTGCGCGCCGCCCCCAGCACCGCGTCGACGAACAGCGGCCCCCGCGACCAGGAACCATAGAGGCTGAGCTGGGCGCTGTCGGCCACCAGCGGCTTGCCGCCCAGACCATCCTTGTCGATCTCGGTCGAGGTGCCGGCGAAGGCGAAGCCCAGCGCGTCGAGGCCCAGAACCGGCATGTCGCCACCGAAGGCCAGACCGAAGGTGCCGGTGTCATAGCCGGGGTCGCTGGCGCTGTCCTTCTGGTTGGAAATGTGGCCGATCTCCTGCACCCACACCGAGAAGCCGTGCCGCTCGGGATAGTCGCCGGTGCTCCACGGCTTGTCATGCAGGTCGGTCAACCGGTGTGACAGCGCCCCGAAGGCGAGGCTCTGGTTGGCGAGCGCGGTCCGCAGGATGCCGTTGCCGAACGACGGCGGCTCCAGCTGGCGATAGGCGGCGTTGAAGGCGGCCTGCGTCGTCAGGTTGCCAACCGCCAGCGCCAGCTCGGTGTCGCCGGTGAGCGCGCCGATGGAGGCTTCATAGAGGTTGCCGATGGGTTCGCTCAGCCCCAGCTCGGCCGCCGACTTGCGATGCACCTGGAGCGCCAGCGTGGTCGCCGTCGCGTCCAGCGAGTCGATGGCATACATGTAGGGCACCGTGGTCGTCTTGACCGCCGTGTCAGGGTTCTCCACGGTCAGGTTGCCCGCACTGACCAGGGTGATGGTGGCGCTGTCGGTCACCACGTCCTTGAACACGGCGGTCAGCGTCGCATCATCACTGATGGTGGCGTTGCCGGTGACCACGATGCCAGTCTGGCTCGCCGACACCGACAGCTTGAGTTCCGACGTGCCGCTGGCATCCAGACTGGCGAGGCTGAGCGTGCCCTGATCGGTGAGATCGAGAACGCTGGTGCCCGACATGGTGAGCGCCAGGGAGCCGCCGGTGCTCAGCACGCCGCCGGTCAGCACGGCGTCTCCGCTCAGTGTCAGGCTGTTGGTGCCGCCCCGGAAATCAACGTCGCCGGTCAGCGTGCCATCGGTCAGCGTCAGGCTGTCATTGCCGCCGCCGAGAATGACATCGCCAGTGATGGTGCCGCTGTTGCTGACAGAAACGCCGCTCGTGTTGGCAGAAACATCAATGGCGATGGCGGCGCCATCGTCGACCGCCGCCGTCATCGTGCCGCTGTTGGTGATGGTGGCGAGCGACCCGGACTGGTCGAGAATGACATAGGCATCCTGGTCGGCGCCGGCGGCGGTCACCGTGATGGTGCCGCTGTTGGTGAACGCGGTCACCGAACCGCCCGTCTCGACACGCAGGCCGATGGCGTCGCCACCGGCGGTGTCATCGTCGTCCTGACTGGTGGTCGCCGTGATGGTGCCCTTGTTGACAATCGCCGGCACCACACCGCCATTGCCGACGCTGATGGCGGTGGTGGTGGCGTCGACGCCGCTGGCGTAGATCACGCCCTTGCTGTCGTTGAGCAGGCCGCCGCCAGTATAGGCCCGATACAAGGTACCACTCACCGTGGTGCCACTGACGCGCACGGCGGTGGCGGCAGTGCCGGCGTTGCGGCCATAAGCGATGATACTGCCTTCGTTGACGATGCCATAGGCGAGATCGCCGGTGCCGACGTTGCCAATGGTGATGTCGGCCGTGGCCGTGTCGGTTGGCGCCACCTGCAGGGCATAGCCACCGCCCAGCGACTGGATGGTGCCGTAGACGCGCGTGTGCTTGCTGGTGTCGACATCGGCGTCGGCCACGGTATCGCCATCGCTGTCGACATAGTAGCTGTCGTTGTGCAGACCGCCGGCGACATTACCGGCCAGACGCACCGTCGCCACCCCCGGCACCGCATCGACAATGTTACTGTCGGAATCATAGGTCAGATCGGTGCCACCCACCAGCGTGCCGACGGTGTAGATCTTGCCGGTGATGCCACCATCGACATACAGCACATAGCCGTCGGCACCGGTCGAGCTGAGCGCGCCACGCAGCGTCAGGTCGCCATCAAGGGTGCCGGAAATCGACACCGCGCGCGAGCGCTCACCGGTGGTGGAGACACCATAGAGCGTCATGTCGCCGATCATGGTGGCGGTCAGGGAGACGCCTCGGGAATCATCGCCGCCGACCACGACGGAGGCCGTGGAATCGAAGGTGACGTCACCGGTCAGCGTGCCACCGCCATCGATCAGAATGCCGACATTGGCGGTGCCGGGATTGTCGTCATCGTCCTCGCCGGTGACGTAGACGCTGCCTTCGTTGGTGATGGTACTGGTGATGTTGCCGGCGGTGTTCACATGGATGGCGACGCCGTTGGACTGCGCCTTGCTGCCGATGGTGCCGGTGTTGGTCAGCGTGTTGCTGGAGTCCACCGTCACTGCGGTGCCTTCGCTGACGATCACCGAGCTCGACACCGTGACGTTGGCCGCCGCGCCATCATCGGCGGTGGAAGTGGCGATGGTGGTGGTGCGGGCGGAGTCCACGTCGATATCGGCGGCGATGGCAGGCCCCGCCGCGCACAACGCGACAGCAAGCGCCAGCGGACTCGGCCGCCACAACCACGGGGCGGACGGGCGGGCAACTGTCTGGACGGACACGGAAATACGACGGGCCTGGAAGCGCGGGGCTGCAGACATGGGAACCTTTATCAATTTGGAAGGATCGGAAAGGACGCAATGGCACAGGTACGGCGCCCGCGCGGCCGACCCTTCGATGCCTCGCCGGGGTAAGCGAGCAGGGAACCGGTCATCACGGACCGACGTGACCGTGATGACTGCCCCGTGAACGGAAAATGAATGATCGTCCCGGTTGCGACTAACCGTTGGTCGCACTGACCTCCACGGATACCGCCGTGACCGCCGCGTTGCCGGACAGCGGGTCGATCAGCGTCTCGTCGGTGACGTCGTTGATCGACGCCCCGGCGTGGGCGGTGGCGATGCCCAGCCGTACACCGGGGCGATTATGGCCCCAGCCATGCGGCAGGCTGACCACCCCGGGCATGATGTCCTCGGTCACTTCCACCGTGACATCGACGGCGCCAACCCGCGAGGCCAGCCGCGCCCGCGCGCCATGGCCGAGGTTGCGCTGGCGCGCGTCATCGGGGTGGATCATCAGTGTGCAGCGTTCCGGCCCCTTCACCAGCCGCTGGTAGTTGTGCATCCAGCTGTTGTTGGAGCGCACGTGACGGCGACCGATCAGCAGCAGCCCCCGGCCAGCGCCCTGCGGGCGGGCCTCCCGCGTCGTGGCGAGGAAGCGGTCAAGCTCGGCCAGCAAGGGCGCCGGCGCCAGCCGGATGCGCTTGTCCGGCGTAAACAGCCGCTCCGGCAGGCGCGGCTGCAACGGCCCGAGATCGATACCGTCGGGCTGCGCGGCGAGCTGCGCCAGGCCGAGGCCATAAGGCCCCGCCTTCAGGCTGGCATCCAGCATCGCCTCCGGCGCCAGCGCCGGCTTCTGCTCGCGCCCCAGCAGCCGGGCCAGCCGTTCGCCCAGTCGGGTGATGATCTCCCAGTCATGCAGGGCGCCCGGCGTCCTGGGCAGGGTCGGCGGCGAGAAGCGCGCCACGTTGCGCACCGACAGCTGGTAGAACAGCAGATCATACTTGCTGCGCTCCAGCGGTCCGGCCGGCGGCAGGATATAGTGGGCATGCCGGGTGGTCTCGTTGAGATAGCTGTCGATGCTGACCATGAAGTCGAGCCCGGCCAGCGCCCGGTCGAGCTGGCGACCGTTGGGGGTGGAGAGCACCGGATTGCCGGCGATGGTCACCAACGCTCGGATCTGGCCGTCACCGGGGGTGAGCATCTCCTCGGCCATGCAGGCCGCCGGCAGTTCGCCACAGGCCTCCGGATGACCGGAGACGCGGCTGGCCCAGC
>CAUJIW010000081.1 GCA_963205175.1 Pseudomonadota bacterium | reverse complement strand
GCGCCGGATGAGGCGGAGCCAGTCACCGAACCTGACGCGCCAGCCGAGCCGGCACCGCCGGTTGACGTTGCGCCGGACGACACCGCACCGGTGAGCGAGCCGGAGGCCCCCACCGAGCCGGAAGCGCCGGTCGAGGCCGCGCCGGATGAGGCGGAGCCGGTCACGGAACCGGAGGCGCCAGCGGAGCCGGAAGCCCCGGTCGACGCCGCGCCGGATGAGGCGGAGCCAGTTACGGAACCGCAAGCGCCCGCCGAAAGCGAAATCATCGTGCGCGTCGCTGGCCACCACTATCAGGGCGCGCCGGTAATGACCGTGTTCGTCGACGGCCAGCAGGTGCACAGCGAGGCGATCAGCGCCGACCATCGCCAAGGCCAGTGGCAGGACGTCATCATCCGTGGCGACTTCGGCGCCGACGGCCCCGGCAAGGTCGAGATCCGCTTCGGCAACGACGCCTATGGCGGCACCAGCGACACCGACCGCAACCTGGTGGTCGACAAGATCACCATCAACGGCACCAGCTTCGAGGCCGAGGACGCCAGCTACGTCCGCAGCAGCGACACCATCGCCGGCCGCGAGGTGATGGCCTGGAACGGCACGCTGGTGTTCGATACCAGCGACGCCCCCGGCCCGCTCACCGCCAGCCCGGCCGGACCGGAGGCCCAGCC
Organism: Pseudomonadota bacterium; assembly: GCA_963205175.1. Classification (GTDB taxonomy): domain Bacteria; phylum Pseudomonadota; class Alphaproteobacteria; order Sphingomonadales; family Sphingomonadaceae; genus CAUJIW01. Next base: position 7,547 of record CAUJIW010000081.1, on the reverse strand, counting down.
CGAACCGCCGGTCGCTGCCGCGCCCGACGAACCTGAGCCTGTCACTGAACCGGAAGCGCCGGCAGAGCCCGAGCCGCCGGTCGAGGCCGCGCCCGACGCGGCCGAACCGGTGACAGAGCCCGAAGCCGCGGCGGAACCAGCGGCGTCCGGGCAACTCCCCGCCGCGCCCAACGACCAGCATCATGCCCCAAAGCATGCCGACAATGACCGCGATCAACGGGGCGACCGCGATCAACGTGGTCGTGCCCACCGTGACGATGAGTCACCGGATCGCCATCCAGACGAGTCCTATCGCCGGCAGGATCGGCATGAAAATGAGCCTGAGCGATCCCGCCCGGACGACAGGCAGGATCGGGAAAAACCGGACAGGGATCATCCTTCCCGCCAGCAGCAGACTGACGGTCCCGGCTGGAGCAGTGGCGATCCGGTGTCACGGGGCAAGGACGCGAACGCGGAGACACGTGACCGTCACGACAAGGATCACGGCGACAATGGAAAAGCCGGTGATGACCGGGACAACGCGCCCCTCGGCGCGGATGACGCCCACGATCATCATAAGGCGCGGGCCGACAATGCCGCCGGCAAGACCCTGACAGGCGACTGGCGGGACGAGACAATCACCGGCGGCTCGGGCGACGATACCATCACGGGCGGAGGCGGCAACGACACCCTGAATGGTGGCGCCGGCGACGACCAGATCAAGGGCAGCTACGGCAGTGACAGCATCGATGGTGGTGCCGGCAACGACATCATCGTCGGCGGTGGCGGTCATGACGTGCTCGATGGCGGCGCCGGCAATGATCACATCACCGGAGGCTACGGCAACGACAAGATCACCGGTGGTGCGGGCAACGACATCATCGTCGGTGGTGGTGGCAACGACCAGCTCGATGGCGGCGCCGGCAACGACCAGCTCACCGGCGACTACGGCAATGACACGCTGCTTGGCGGCAGTGGCAACGACGTGCTCGGCGGCGCGGGCGGCAATGACCAGCTTGATGGTGGCGCCGGCGACGACATCCTGATCGGCGGCAACGGCAATGACATGCTGACAGGCGGGGCCGGCGATGATCTGTTCATCTTCGGCGCCAACGAATACGGCCGGGATAGCGTCGATGGCGGCCAGGGCTGGCTCGATACCATCGAGATTCAGGGCGCCGGCGCGCCTTCAGCCGAAGGCAGCTGGCTTGTGCTGCTGGAGGACGGCACGCAGCTCACCGGCAAGGGCGACAGCGGTGAGCTTGACCTGGCGCGGGACAGCGCTGGCACCATCATCTTCGACAACGGGCACGAAATCGCCTTCGAGGGCATCGAACGCATACAGTGGGGCAGCTAGACTGAGGTCGCTGGACCGGGGTCGCCCCAGGCTGACACGACCGGACACAGGAAATGCACTCAACCTATTGAAATCAGCCCGCTTCATGGTCGGGATGACTAAACGGCCATGGCCAGCGCCATCGGCGCTGATGAACATCGACACCCCTGCGGGTGCGAGTGGCTCAGTTGACCTCGTAGAGGTCGATGAATTCCTTGAAATGGCTCATGCGGAACGGCTTGAGCACGAACCCACGGACCCTGAAGCCATTGCCTTGGGCGATCATGCAGGCCGACTTGGCGTAGAAGGGGTCCGAGCCGGTGACGAAGATCAGATCCGGGAAACTGCCCCTGCCCTTGAGTTCACTGATCAGCTCGATACCGTCCTGGTCGGGCATGAAAACATCGGAAATCACCAGATGGGGTTTGAAGTCACCCACCGTCGCGCAGGCGCGCGCCGCGGTATCGACACTGCGGACCTCGGCGCCGAACGAGGTCAGAATGTCCGTTATGGTAGCTCGCACCGTCTCGACGTCGTCGATCACCAGGGCACGCAGAGGTCCCTGGACCTGCGTCGTGGTCCGATCCAGCAGCTCGCTGCCACCGCCCGTCATCGCCACCACTTCCACGCCATAGCCGGCACTCCTTGTCACGCGCTGGCAGCGGAAACGACATGTCGCCAACTCACCCGCGCCGGTCAGGAAGCGGGAGTTTTACACCGCGACGACACGGGAGCAAGTCGCGCGTCTCAATTTAAAGCGGTTCCAGGCGCCACCGCCGCCACGCCGAACAGCGCGACGTGGAAATAGACCAGTACGACATAGAGGGCGACGCCCCCCATCACCGGCAGCCATCCTGGCCACAGGCTGGACAGCGGCAGGCGGCCGCGCAGCTGCGCCGCCAGTGGCCAGAACGCGGTCTGCTGCTCGAACCGCTGCCAGGCCGCGCCCAGTTGCTGGCGCTTCTTGAGGTCGACGCCCCGCGCGCCCGCGATCGCCAGGAACGCCATGCCGGCCGCCAGCACCACCGTCGGCGCGTCCCCGTTGACGAAGGCATGGACCAGCCCCCACAGGCCGATCCCCCACATCATCGGATGGCGGGTGAGCGCGAACACGCCCTGCGGCGTCGGCATGCGCTGCAGCGCCGCCCTGCCCATCTTCGGCAACGAGGGATTGGGGGTCACCAGCGACCCCACCAGCAGAATCGCCGCCACGATCATGCCAATATGGGTGAGCGTATAGGCGAACAGCGGCGGCACCCACCAGATGACCACCGGCGCTGCCCGATAGGCAAGGATCACCCAGCCCAGGGTCAGCGCCGCCACCAGCGAATAGACGACCAGAAAACCATTCTCGCCCAGCCGCGCCACCAGCGGCTTGCGCCAAGGGTGGGACAGCAGGAAGTGCGTGCCGATAAAGGCCACCAGCGCCAGCACCAACATCGACATACGCACCTCCCCCGGGTCAGTTATGGCCTTCTCGTCGGCTCAATGCCGATACTGTACCGGCAGGGCCTGTTCGTCGAGTGTACGGTAGCGGTCCCGCAGTCTGGTCTGACGGGAGGTCAGCGCGACTTCCCGCCCCTGGATCAGCACATGCGCGGGTGCCGCCATCAGGTCAAGCGGATCACCGTCCCATACCACCACGTCGGCGAGCTTGCCCGGCTCCAGCGTGCCCAGCGCCTTGTCGACACCGAAGATGCGCGCCGGATTGAGGGTCACGGTCTTGAGCGCTTCGGCCCAGCTCATCCCCTCACCACCCGGCAGCCGCGACTGACCCACCAGATTGCCGGCGTACTGCAGCACCACGCGGGCCTGCATCGCCTCATCACGCGACACCGTGCCCAGCGCCACCAGCACCCCCCTGGCGGCCATCCGGCCGGGGTTGTTCATGGTCGCCGCCAGCGTCTCGAAGCGGCTCGGCAGGTTCTCCAGCGTGTTGACGATCACCGGCACCCCCGCGGCGGCCAGCTGGTCGGCGACCATCCAGCCCTCCTCGGCACCGACGATGATCGGCCGCAGCGTCGGAAACTCGCGCTTGAGCGCGATCACCTGCAACAGATCGGCGGCGCGGCTGGCATGCACCATCACCGGCATCTCGCCTGTCACGACCGGTACCAGGGCGCGCGCGTCGGCAGAGTTGGCGAACACGCCCTTCTCGCCGATCTGGCGATAACGGGTGGGACCTGCCTGATATTCGCGGGCCTCGGCCAGGGCCGTCTTGAAGGCGGCAAGGGCGGCCGCGCGCGAGCCGCCGGCCAGTTCACCGCCCTCTTCGCCCAGCTCAACGAACTGGAAGCCGCGCGCCTTGAACACGGGCGCGAAACCGTCCCCAAGCTGGATCAGCGCCCCCTGCCCGGCGAATACGCCGCGCGACGCCTTGGGCGCCACCGCCACCCGCGTCACGCCCTCGATCCGCGACACCGGAATCGCCGTCGCCAGCGGATTGATTGCCGTGCTGACATCGAATGCGGCGGCGATGGGGGCCCCCTTGGCGGCGGTGTCGTTACTCTCCCGCACCGCCTCGACGTCGACCAGACCAACACGGGTGAAGCCGTTGAACAGGCCCGGCGTCACCGCCCGGCCGGCCGCGTCGATCACCCGCGCGTCGGCAGGCACCGAGATATTCCGGCCGACGGCGACAATCCGGCCGTCGCGGATCAGTACCGTGCCGCCCTCGATCGGCTGGGGCGAGGCCACGGTGTGCACCGTGCCGCCGGTAATGGCGATGGTTTCTGCCCGGGCGGCGACACTGCTCACCAGGGCCAGCGCCAGCAGCGCTACCCGCTTCATTTCACATCTCCCTGGCCCGGCTGGCCGAGCTCGAAATCGGCCACCGGCCGCATTTTCGGATTGGCGGCGTCAAACATCAGCGCCCCGTCGACCCACACCTTCTCCGCGCGGGTATAGGCACTGAACGGATCGCCGTTCCACAGCACCACGTCGGCCATCTTGCCGGTCTCCAGGCTGCCCGTGCGGTCAGCGATGCCGATGGCCTTGGCGGGGTTCAGACTGAGCCACGTCCACGCCACCTCGCGCGAGATGTTGAGGCCGATGCGATTGCCGGCGGCCATCGCCTTGGCGGCCTCCTGGTTCAGCCGCTGCACCCCGTAGGGGTCATCGGAGTGGACGATGGCGCAGGCGCCACCCGCGTGCACCAGCGGAATATTCTCCTTGATGCCGTCATAGGCTTCCATCTTGAAGCCCCACCAGTCGGCCCACATCGCCGAGCAGATACCCTCCCGCGCCAGCAGGTCGCGGATCTTGTAGGCCTCCACGGCGTGGTGGAAGGTCGAGACCTTGTAGCCGAATTCCTTGGCCATATCGATGACGATGGCCATCTCGTCGGCGCGGTAGCAGTGGTTGTGCACCTCGATACGGCCGGCCAGCACTTCCGCCAGGGTGTCGAGCTGGATGTCGCGTTTGGGCGGATCGGCATCCTTGCCAGCGGCGATCTTCGCCTCATACTGCTCCCAGGACCGCTTGTACTCGGCGGCTCGGGCCCAGGTCTGGCGGTTGAGCGCCACATTGCCCATGCGACTGCCGGGCATCTGCCCCTTGGAGCCATAGACCCGCTTGGGGTTCTCGCCGCAGGCCATCTTCAGCCCGTAGGGTGCGTCCGGGAACTTCATGCCCTGCATGGTGCGTGCCGGCACCAGCTTCAGCGTCACGCTGCGACCGCCGAACAGGTCGGCCGAACCGGGCAGGATCTGCACCGTCGTCACGCCAGCGGCCACGGCGCGGGTGAACTGCGGGTCCTGCGGCCACACCGAGTGTTCCGCCCAGACCTCGGCACGCACCGGCCCGGTGATCTCGTTGCCGTCCTCGTGCGCGGCCACCTCGGGCGCCGGATAGTCGCCCATGTGGCTGTGGACGTCGATGACGCCCGGTGTCACCCACTTGCCGGTACCGTCGATGACAGTGCCACCCGCAGGCACCGCGAGGTCGCGGCCCACCGCGACGATCTTGCCATCCTGAAAGAGCACGTCACCGCCATCGAGACGGCCACCCTTGCCGTCGAGCACCGTGGCGCCGCGTACCAGCGTCGGCACGCCGGGGTAGGCCCTGTAGGTGGACGGATAGGGATCGCGGTTGATGCGCACCGGCGCCGCCTTGGCGGTTGCCGTGATCTTGGTGGTTGCCGCCACCGGTTTGTCGTTGGCGGCGGTGGCACAGGCGGAAAGACCCGCCAGCGCCACGCCGAGGAGAAGCTTATTGTACACCATGCATCCACTTCTTGATCAGCGGGGAAAGCAGCAGCAACACGACACCGATGCCCAGCGAAATCAGACCGATGGTCTGGAACACCTGGGCATAGGTATCGAGCGACACCTTGAGGTTGGTGACCCTGCCGCCCACCGTTTCGACGCTGGCGAACTGGGCTACCACGCCGGCGACATACTGCGCGCAGGCGATGGACAGGAACCACACACCCATCATCATGCCGACAATGCGGGCAATCGACAGCTTGGTGATCATCGACAGGCCGACCGGCGAGATACACAGTTCGGCGATCGAATGGATCAGGTAGGTTGCCGCCACCCACCACAAGGCCACCTTGTAGTCGTCGCCGGCGAAGCCCGTGCCCCAGACCAGAACGACAAAGCCCAGCCCCGCGCCCATCAGCGCGACCGCGAACTTGACCGGAATCGACGGTTCCAGCCCGCGCCGGGCAAGCCCGGTCCATAGCAGGCTCATGATCGGCGCGAACATGACAATGAAGATGGGGTTGAACACCTGCACCGACCCCGCAGGCATCAGGCCGAACACCGTCTGGCGGTCGGTATTGCGATCCGCGAAGAAGGTCAGGGACGAACCGGCCTGCTCGAACAGGGTCCAGAACACGACGTTGAACACCACCAGGATGATCGCCACCGACATCATCTGGAACTCCGCCCGGTTGCCCACCGACCACGCCCAGATCGGAATCCCGACCACCGAGACGAGGAAGGTGCCGAACAGCACCTTGCCGAGCAGCGGCAGCGAGGCGATGTAGCCGAGGAAGCCGCTGCCCCCCTGGGCGGCCGCGGCGGCCGCGGCCGCATTGGTCAGCATGTTGTCGAACAGGAACCAGGCCAGCGGAATCGCAAGGACCGCACCGACATAGATCAGCAGGGTGCGGTCGGTGCCGGTTTGTGCCGGCGGTTCGCCATAGCCGTCGAGACGGCCGCCGTCGAACTGGATCAGGAACCACGACAGCGCCATGCCGATGGCCGCCAGCAGGAAGCCGGCCCACCAGCCCACCGACTCGGCGAGAATGGGGCACAGCATCTGCGAGGCCACCGAGCCGAGGTTGATGCCCATGTAGAAGATGGTGAACCCGGCATCGCGGCGTCGGTCACCCTGTGCGTAGAGCGACCCGACGATGGTGGAGATATTGGGCTTGAAGAAACCGTTGCCGATCGTCACCGCCGAAAGTGCCAGCAGCATGACGGCGACATAGAAGGGCGAACGCTCGGCGCCCGATTGCAGCGCTCCCGGCGGCAGCTGCCGCGTTTCCTGGCCATCCGACGCCAGCAGCGACACCGACTTGTCCTCGTTGCCGCGGATCTCCAGCTTCTGTTCGCCGTCGACCAGATACTGGAGCTTCTCGCCATCGCGGGTGCCGTTGACGACTTCGTAGCGCTGTCCGTCGATCACCGCGTATGGCTTGGCGGCCTCGCCACCGAAACACAGCACGAAATAGCCGACCGACATCAGGATCGCGCCCAGTTTCACGGCCCGTTTGGAGCCGAGGTAACGGTCGGCCAGCAGACCGCCGATCAACGGCGTCAGGTAAACCAGGCTGGTGAAGGCACCATAGAGTCCATTGGTGGTGGCGTCGTCGAACAGAAAATGGTTGGCGAGATAGAGCGTCAGCACGGCACGCATGCCGTAGTAACCGAAGCGCTCCCACATCTCGGTGGTGAACAGTCGCGCCAGCTGTGGTGGGTGCCCGAACCAGGTTTTCTCGGGCTCGGCCGACAATCGGGCCGTATCCGTCATAGTGCCTCCCTGACAGTCTCTTCCGGCCCCGACGGGCCGCCATCGCGGCAGACTAGCGGCTTGATCGGCACAGGGAAACATTATTGCGGCGCATCCGTTACAGATCGCCCGGGGTCGCGTCCGTCAAGGTGGTGTAATTTCGGCTGTGGCCGTGGGCCATCGTCAGGCGGCTTTGGCGGTGATGTGTAGGGGCTGATTTTCCTCCTCGATCATGGGTTGGTTGAGTTCGGCCATGCCTTCGATCTGCATG
>CAUJIW010000080.1 GCA_963205175.1 Pseudomonadota bacterium | reverse complement strand
AGAGGATGCTGGTGGATTTTGAGGTGAACGGCGAGGCGATGGGCGGGGAGATTGCGGCGCGGGAGTCGAAGGAGGCGCGGGTGAAGGCGCGGGTGTCGGGGACGGCGCCGTTGCTGCGGGTGGACGTGGTGAAGAACAACGAGGTGGTGCATTCGGTGTGGCCGGCACGGGGGACACAGGGGGCGAAGCTGGTGAGGATTGTGTGGGGGGACAACCTGTATCAGCGGCGGGCGGCGACGGGGATGCGCAGCGGGTCGTTGACGGCGACGCTGGTGAAGAAGCGGCCATCAAGACTGATGCGCCAGCTGCTGCCGAGCCGCCGGCTGGCCTCGACGTTGAAGGCCTTGGAGCTGTTTTCGAGATCGAACACCGCACCCATCAGCAGTTCGGTCGACGCGATGTCGTTGCCGGCGAAGCGCAGGCCGACGAACAGGTCGTTGTCGAACGGTGAGGTGCCGCTCTTGCCGCGCTCATCGTAGAGATATTCCGCCAGCAGGCCGAGATCGGCGCCACCCCTGGTGACGCCATAGAGCGTGTACTCGAAGCCGGCGGCAAACGCGGCGTAGTCGCGCACCGGGTTCCACTGGTGGATGCCCTCGAATTTCAGCAGCCAGGCCCCGAAGGTCGCCTGGAGGTCGATGCCGGTCTGGTCGATCAGCTGGTAATAGGGGATCAGCACCGGTGTGCCGGTGGCGGACAGGCCTGGCAGCAACAGTGGTTCGCGACCGGTGCCGGAGAAGTGCGACAGCCCGAGGTCGATCGGGCCGGCCTTCAGCGACCATCGCGCCGCCCAGTCGAGATGGTGGTCGTCGTGGCGCGACTCGTACCGGGTCTGCGCGCGGTCCACCAGCAGCATGCCGTTGGGCCGGTCGAGCCGCTTGGGGTAACGGCGCTCGCGGAAATAGGGCATCACATAGGCGCTGAAGGTGCCGAGCTTCGCGGTGGTCAGCGCGCCCGCCACCATCGGCTGGCCGAGATAATCCTCGCCGTCGATGTCTTCCAGCGCGTCGATCTGGTTGAGCACGTTGACCAGGTGCACGGCCTCCGTCACGCCCCAGAACTTGCGGTCGACGCCGGCGGTCAGTTCCAGCGGGCCGAACACGCCCACCCACTTGGCCTCGCGCACGTCGGCGTGGGTCCGGGCGTCGGTGGCGGTATCCAGGCGGCCGAAGCCGGTCAGGCGCAGCTGCTGGTCGCCGTTGGCCCACACGACGCCAAGGCTGGGCTCGGCGGCAACGGCGCCATAGAGCCGGCGCGACACGCCGTCGTCGGAGCGTTGCGTAAACCAGCGCCCCTCGCCCTCGACGAAGCCGGACAGCGTCACCCCGCCGCGCCGGGCGGCATCCGGGCGTGGCGGCGGATTGGCGAGGTCGACCGGCAGGCCGGGTGCGGCGGCCGACGCCATGAACACGTCGGCAAACGCATCGGCGCTGGCGTCACCCGCCGAGGCCATCACCACCGCCGGGGCGCCGGCGGCGGGAACGACACCGGCGACATGGCGGACCGAATCATCGGTCAGCGCCCGGGGGGTCAGGCGCGCCGGGGCAGGGCCACCGGCCGCCGGCGCCAGCGCGGCCAGCGCCTGGGCCAGGTCGTCGACACTGGGGGCGGCGCGCATCCGCACCCGGGCGATGGCCTGGGTCGCCGACGGCCTGGCGCGTGCCGGCAGCGCCTGATCAGCGGCCTGTGTCGCGGTAAGCGGGCCGTAGGCCACCGGCGTCACCGGCGTGCGCGCGATCACGCCGGCGGGGGTCGGACGCATGACGGAAGCCACGGCCGGCCGGGACGCCGCGACGGCGGCGGTCTGACCGGCCGGCAGGAAGTCGAACACCACGCGGGTCGGCAGGCTGCCCGCTGCCGGCAGCGTGAACTGCCGTGACAGGCGGGCGCCACCGTTGAACGACAGCGTGAGTTGGGTAGCCTCGGCGGACGTGTCGGTCACCGTGGCGGCCAGGGCGGGCAGTATGCGGCCGAGCTGGCCGAGCTGATGCCGGGCCCGCGGGCTGAGCGGCGCATCGACGTTGACACCCCAGGCGCCGTTGCCCAGTGGCGTCAACTGCACGGTGCGGTGGCCGGCAAGATCGAGCACCACGCGCTGGTAGGCGCCATGCTGGCCGGCCCGCACCTGCTGCACCTGGGATGTCGCCACCGCGGCGACGGCGGCAATCGAGGCAGCGGGGGTCGGCGCGGCGATGCCGACGGCGAGCGAGGGAGTGGCCATGAGGCCGGTCAGCAGACCGGCGGTCACGGCAAGGGTGCACACGCGCATGTTCGTTGGCCCTGAGTCGCGTTGCGGGAGCCCTATCATGGCCCGCGGTGTGTTGCCGGTCGGTAAAGCGGTATCATTCATCACGGTTAACCTTGCGCTGGCGGCCGGAACCGCCCATGGCTGGGCTTGACGAAAAGAGGACGGCGGTGACCCGGCAGTTACTCCTGGAAATCTGGCGGTGGACGCAGATCGCCATCGGCTGGCTGCTGATCCTGCTCGCCCCTCCCATTGGTGGCCTGCTGCCGGGACCGATGGGCTTTGTCGGCTTCGCTCTCGGGCTGGTGCTGGTACTGCGCAACTCGCGCTGGGCGCGGCGCAAGTTCGTGCAGGTCCAGCGGCGTTATCCCGTGGTTGGCGGCTGGATTCGCCGCAAGCTGCTGCGCCGACGCAACGGCAACGGTGACGGCAAGGCCGCCAAATCCTGACGCGAACAGTGACGAACACCTTGGCGGAAAGTCGTGCCAGACGACTTTCCGGTCGTGCCGGTCGATCCCTCAGGGCCGTGCCAGCGCGGTCTCGGAGAAGTCGCTGTCGCGCAGGCCGGCCTTGAACGTGAAGGTGGTCCAGGTCAGCCGGGTGGTCTTGCCGGTCTGATGGTTGACCATCATCATGTCATGCGAACGCCAGAACCTGCCCTGATACTGTTTCCAGGCGCCGGCGGTCATTGTCTTCAGCAGCTGGTTGCGCTGGTCGTAATAGTCGACCTTGAGCGCCCGCAGCTCACCCTTGTCCAGCCAGACCATCTGGCGGCTGTAACCGGAGTTGTCGTAGGCCGGCATCCGCTCGATGACGGTGCAGGTGAGCGTGCCGCACGGTTCGTCGCGCAGCCAGCGATAGGTGAACTTCTCGACCTCGGCGGCGGCGAAATCCTCGTAGGCGAACTCCGAGCCCATGAACGGCCCCGACTTGTTGGCCGATGCGATGCGTTTCACCCGCTTGAGCGCCGGCAGGTAGATCCACTGGTCGTCATTGCCCTTGATGTGATTGAACGTCAGCAGGGCGGTGTCCTTCACGTCCTTGGGGGTGTTGAACACGATCAGGCTCTTGTCGCCGTCCGTGTCGGCCCTGCGTTCCAGCGACCGGAAGCTGAGCTCGCGCACGGCGGTCTGGCCGGACTTCGACCCCAGCACCATGGTCAGCCCGGCCTGGGCGTCGATCCAGCCGCGATCGCGACGGTCTGCCTCGACGGCAACGGCGCGACCGCGGGCGACCGCATCCGCCGGCTGCGCCTGTGCCACGGCCAGCGGCGCGGCGAGACCGGCGAACAGCGCCAGCCCGGCGAACAGCGCCGGACGCGGACTGAGGGGGAACGGCGTTGAGCGCATGGCGATCCTCATGCTTTGACGTACGCGGGGCGTACCCGGGGCCTTACACGCAGGGGCGTACACAGGCAGACATGACGCAAGCAGATAACGCCGGGATGGTAACCGCACTGTTAATCCGGCAGCTGGTGCCGGCGCGCCCGCGACGGGGCGGTCAGTACATCAGGCGGATGAACGCCATGCGCACCAGGATGTCCACCAGGATGTCCACCACCACCAGGCCGAGAGCCTGGACGAAGGTGGCGCCCAGGGCCACCCGCAGGACATACAGTTTCACGCTGAACAGATAACAGATCAAGCCCCAGTAGAGGAGGCTGAACAGGCTTTCGCCCAGCACACCATAGCCGCCCAGCAGCAACAGCGGCATCGCCAGCAGCAGCTGGAACAGGCTGAACCAGTTGAGCACCATCAGTGTCGGCAGCGCGCTGCGCTGGCGGTGCAGCAGCCCGGCCAGGCCGATGAACAGCACGGCGTAGGTCAGCCACGCGGTGATGAAGATCGCCAGCGTCGTTGGCAGGTCGAGGGGCTTCTGGCCCGCCGCCGCGGCCAGCCGGCCCAGTCCCTGCACGCCCACCAAGTACGGGCCGGCGGCGAACGGCAGTGCCGCCCACGACTGCCAGAAGCCGTGTGGCGTGGCGTCGAAGCGGTTGAGGCCGGTGCGGTCGAACAGGCTCAGCCGGGCGACGCCGGCCATGGGCGACAGCACGGCCTGCATCAGGGTCATGCCGCCGGACCGCCGCCGGAGTCGCGGAAGTAGCGATCGAGCACATCGGTGTAGATGTCGGCCAGCACGTGGAGGTCCGCCACCGCCGCCTTCTCGTCGGCCTTGTGCATGCTCTCGCCGACGAGGCCGAACTCGATCACCGGGCACAGGCGGCGGATGAAGCGGGCGTCGGACGTACCGCCGGTGGTGGACAGCGTCGGGGTGAGCCCGGTGCGGGCGGTAATGGCGGCGGCGACGATGTCGGACAGCGGCCCGGGCGCGGTGAAGAAAGCCTCGCCGGAGATACGGATCGCGACGTCGGCGCCGGGCGCTTCCTCGGCGACCACGGCGCGCAGCCAGTCGCTCAGGCTGGCGCCGCTGTGCAGGTCGTTGAAACGGATGTTGAGCCGGGCGGTCGCGCGGGCCGGCACCATGTTTTCCGTGGGGTTGCCGACGTCGAGGTTGGTGACCTCCAGGTTGGAGGGGTCGAAATAGGTATTGCCGGAATCGACGGGATCGCGCTTCAGCCGCTCAAGGATGCGCACCAGCCGGGTGATCGGGTTGTCGAAGCGCTGCGGGTAGGCGACATGGCCCTGGATGCCGTTGACGGTGATGTGGGCGTTGAGGCTGCCGCGCCGGCCAACCTTGATCATGTCGCCAAGCTGGCGGGCGGAGGTCGGTTCGCCGACCAGGCAATGGTCGGGTCGTTCGCCATGGGCGGCCATCCAGTCGAGCACCGGATCGGTGCCGTGGCGGGCCACGCCCTCCTCGTCGCCGGTGATCAGCAGCGAGATCGAGCCCTTCAGACCGCTGGCGAGGTGGCGACGCAGCGCCACCAGGAAGGCGGCGATGGCGCCCTTCATGTCGGCGGCGCCCCGGCCGACGACGAAGCCCTGATCGACGACGCCGGCGAAGGGGTCGACCGACCAGCCATCGGCGGCGCCCGGCGGCACCACGTCGGTGTGGCCGGCGAAGCAGAAATGCGGGCCGCCGGCGCCAAGGCGCGCGTAGAGGTTGTCGACCCGCTCGGCGCCGTCGCCGAACGGCAGCCGGTGCACGGTGAAGCCGAGCGCGGTCAGCTCGCCCGCCACCACGTCGAGCGCGCCGGCGTCATGCGGGGTCACCGAGGGACAGCGGATCAACGCCAGCGTCAGGTCGACGGCATCGGGCGAGGCGACGGAAGGCGCAAGGCCGGGGGGGGCGGAGTCACGCATAAGCTGCCCACAGGTAGTGATCCGCAGGGCTCACGTCAAAGGCTGACAAGGCGATCGCGATCGGTAATAGTGGGCCCAGGCGAGATCAAAAGGTGAACAATGGCCAAGATTGACGTCAAGACAGTCCCGGTGCGGGAAGGTTCCGGCTATCCCGCGCCGTTCCATGAACTGGCGCACGGGCGGCGCAAGCAGGCGCTGGGGGACGCCGGGGGCTTGCGCGACTTCGGTGTCAACCTGGTGACGCTGCCGCCCGGTGCCTGGTCGAGCCAGCGCCACTGGCATGCGGCGGAGGACGAGTTCGTCTATGTGCTGGCCGGTACGCTGACGCTGGTGAGCGATGCCGGCGAGACACCGGTGGCGGCCGGCGAGTGCGCCGCCTTCCCCAAGGGCGTGGCGGACGGTCACCACTTCATCAACAAGGGTACGGTGCCGGCGGTCTATCTTGAGGTTGGCAGCCGCCGCGACGACGACGTCTGCCACTACCCCGACATCGACATGCACTTCGAGACGTCGGCCGGCTGGTACACCCGCAAGGACGGCACCCCCTACCCCCGGCGCTGAGGCATCCGGGGGGGGCGGTGTCGCGACTCAGTCGGGCAAGCCGGATCGCCACGCAGTCGCTGGACGTCTGTTTCGCGACTCAGTCGCGGGGCGCCTATTTCGCGACTCAGTCGCGGAGGAGCTCGTTGATCCCGGTCTTGGAGCGGGTCTGGGCGTCGACGCGCTTGACGATGACGGCGCAGTAGAGCCCCGGCCCCGGCGTGCCGTCGGGCAGCGGCTTGCCTGGCAGGGTGCCCGGCACCACCACCGAATAGGCCGGCACCCGGCCGACAAACACCTCGCCGGTGGCGCGGTCGATGATCTTGGTCGAGGCGCCGAGATAGACGCCCATCGACAGCACGGCGCCCTCCTCGACGATGACGCCTTCGGCGACTTCCGAACGGGCGCCGATGAAGCAGTTGTCCTCGATCACCACCGGGCCGGCCTGCAGCGGCTCAAGCACGCCGCCGATGCCGACGCCGCCGGAGAGATGGACGTTGCGGCCGATCTGGGCGCAGGAGCCCACCGTCGCCCAGGTATCGACCATGGTGCCCTCGCCGACATGGGCGCCGAGGTTGACGAAGCTCGGCATCAGTACCGCGCCTGGCGCGATGAAGGCGCCCCGGCGGACAATGCTGCCCGGCACGGCGCGGAAGCCGGCGGCGCGGAAATCATCCTCGCCCCAGCCAGCGAACTTCGAGGGCACCTTGTCCCACCACGGCGTGTGGCCGCCGGGACCGCCAGAGATCAGGTCCATGTCGTTCAGGCGGAACGACAGCAGCACCGCCTTCTTCAGCCACTGGTTGACCGTCCAGACGCCATCGATCTTCTCCGCCACCCGGCGCCGGCCACCGTCGAGGTCGGCGAGCGCTGCGTCCACGGCGTCGCGCACGCTGCCACGGGTGTCGGCGGTGATGCTGGCCCGGTCTTCCCAGGCGGTGTTGATGATGCTCTCGATGTCGCTCACGCGCGCTCTCCCGTCACTGATTCGGTGTGTCTGTACTGTCGATGGGCTCAGGCCGGCATCATCACCTGGTCGAGCCAGGCGGCGACGTCGTCGGTCTCATGGTCGATATGGCCGGCTCCGGCATCGACCGCGCCCTTCTCCGAGCCGTTGTTGACCCACACGGTGGTCATGCCCAGCGCCTTGGCGGGCCTGAGGTTGCGCGCCATGTCCTCGAAGAACAGGGCGCGGCGGGCGTCGATGTCGAAGCGGCTCAGCAACTGGTCGTAGGGCGCGCGTTCCGGCTTGGGCACGAAGTCGGCGCTCAGGATGTCGTGCAGGCCGTCGAAATGATGGGCGATGCCCAGCCGCTCCAGTACCCGTCGCGCGTAGGGGCCATCGGCGTTGGTGAAGATGATCTTGCGCCCTGGCAGCCGGGCAAGGGCGGCGTCGAGGCGGGCGTCGGCGTCCAGCACCGTGAGGTCGATGTCGTGGACATAATCAAGGAAATCATGGGGATCGACCTGATGGTTGGCCATCAGGCCGCACAGCGTGGTGCCATGCTCCATGAAGTAGCGTTTCTGCACCGCGCGGGCATCCGTCGCCGACAGCCCGAGCAGGCGCGCCACATATTCGCCCATCCGCACGTCGATCTGGCCGAACAGGTTGGCGCGGGGGTGATAGAGGGTGTTGTCGAGGTCGAACACCCAGGCATCGATCTTTGACGCGTCGATCATCAGCGCCTCATAGAGCCTGGCCGGCCGAGATGGAAGCCTTGCCGGCGCCCTGTGCGTCGATCGGGGGACTCCGGTCCCGCCGCGCCGCCCCGCCGGCCGTGAACGCCCCCGTCACGACCGGCGCCTGCCGGGCGCTCTCGGACGGCGGGCCGTGCGAAAAATGACGTTGGCAACCGGGACCTTAGCAACCTGTTAAGCGGCGCCGGGCTAAGCAGTTGGCCCATGACGCAGCCGCTCTTCTCTCTTGCGGTGGAAACCGATGCCGCCGCCCGGCAGGACCGACAGGATGTCAGCCTGTCGGCGCTGGTCGGCCATGAGTTCGGCCCGTCGTGGGTGGTGGACGCCACGGGCAACGTCATCAGCAACAATGAGGCCGCGCACATCCTGATCCAGAACGCCGGCATCCGCCAGCGGCTGGAGAAGCTGATCCTGCAGGTGCAAATCCGTCACGAACCGGGACAGATCGATCTCGTCGTCGACGGCCGGCCGCGGCGCTATTTCACCGTCCGCGCCCGCCCGCTGGGGGGCGCAAGCGACATCGGCCATGTCTGGTGCGATGCCCACGAGACCAGTCTCAAGGATCACATGGTGGACGCGCTGCGCGAATCGCGGGCGATGTTCAAGAGCCTGGTCGAGGCCGCCGGCGACTTCTCGTGGGCGACCGATTCCGAAGGGCGTATCGTTTACACCAGTGCGGAAGGCGCGCTGGGCATGGAGCCGTGGGACATCAACGGCAAGCGGGCGAGCGAACTGGGCGCCGAGGCAGGCAAGTGCTTCACCACCCGGGTGCCGTTGCGGCCGACCGACGTGTGGGTCAATGCCCGCAACGGCGCGCCGGTGTGCCTGTCGGTCGTGGCGGTGCCTATTTTCAACGACGGTGTCTGGTCCGGCGCCCGCGGCATTGCCCGCGACGTCACCGCCGATCGTCTGGCGCAACGCCGGCTGGAGGCGGCGCGTCGACGCGAACAACTGTATCAACGGGTGCTCGACGGCATCCGCGCCGAGGTTGACCCGACGCAGATGCTGGAGAACGCGGTCAAGGTGATCAGCGAGGCGTTCGGCGCCGATCGCTGCGTCATCCATCGCGCCAACGTGCCGGCGGACACCTCGCCGGCGACGGACGCGCATGTGCTGAGTTCGCCGTGCCGCTTCCGTGGCGTGGTCAATGGCGAGCTGGTGATCGAGCGGCGCGGCACGCCCTGGCGCACCGACGACGAGGACATGCTGGGCCGCGTGGCCGATCACATCGCCGTCGCCATCGCCCAGGCCGAACAGATGGAGACGCTGGAGCGCATCTCCCGCACCGACGGCCTGACTGGGCTGGCCAACCGGCGTGCCTTCGAGGACGAGATGCGCCTTCGCCTGGCCCGGCTGGACGTCAGCCCGATGTCTGCCGGAACCTTGCTGATTGTCGATCTCGATCACTTCAAGCGGCTGAACGACAGTCGGGGCCACGACGCCGGCGACGCCGCGCTGCGTGCCTTTGCCGGGCTGCTGCGCGCCAAGACGCGGGGCGAGGATGTGGTTGCCCGGTTCGGTGGCGACGAGTTCGCGGTCTGGCTCAACGGTGCCGGCAGTGACGGCGGCGAGCGTCTGGCCCGCGCGCTGGTGGAGGGGATGAAGACGGTGCGCACGGCGGTCGGCGCCGCTCGACACTCGCTGTGGATCGGCGGTTGCCCCTGGCACCCGC